>NZ_VWXC01000049.1:0-2790 GCF_011752685.1 Candidatus Pantoea communis | reverse complement strand
TCACCGGTAGTCGTCGGCGCCAGCACCGGCATTGCCGCCTATCCCGAACACGGAGAGGACGCCTCGTCGGTGATGTCGGCGGCGGACCTGGCGCTCTACCGGGCCAAGGCGTCGGGCAAGGGCTGCAGCGTCCTGTTCCGGCCAGAATACCTGGTGGCGGAGCAGCGCCGCCGGCGCTTTGAGCGCGAGCTGGAAACCGCGGTGCGCCAGGACCAGTTCATCCTGCACTACCAGCCGCGCTATGACGCCGGTAGCGGCCGCCTGCTAGGCTGTGAGGCGCTGGTGCGCTGGCAGCATCCTGCCCGCGGCCTGCTGCTGCCCGCTGATTTTATTGAGATGCTGGTGAAAAGCCCGCTGTCCGTGACGCTTGGTGAATGGATTATCCGCACCGCACTGGCGCAGGTCCGCCAGTGGCAGGTCCGCTGCCCGGAGCTTCGGGTCAGCGTTAACCTGTTCCCGCGTCAGCTTTCCGGACCCGGGCTGGAAAGCGTGCTGCGCGAGTCGGCGGGCGGCGACGCCGTCTTTGTGGACCTGGAGGTCGATGAGCCGCTGCTGGCGGAGCTCGTTCAGGATGCTCCGGCGCAGTTCGCAGCCATCCGGCTCACGGGGGCTGCATTTGTTATCGATCACTACGGGCGGACGCTGGGCGCCATCAGCCTGCTGCGGCACGGCTTCGTCAGCGGCTTCAAGATTGACAAGTCGCTGACCCTTGAGCTCGGCACCAGCATGCGCGTGCGGATGATGTTCCGGGCCATCGCGGCGCTGGGAAAAAGCCTGGGTCTCAGCGTGGCGGCAGAGGGGGTCGAGGATAAGGCGCAGCGGGCGTTCGTGACGACCGCCCAGTGCGACATCATGCAGGGCAACGGGCTGTGCAGGCCCCTCACGGCGGCGGCGTTTGAGGCGCTGCTTCACGCGGAAGATGACAGCATGACGCTGACGGACGGCTGATGGTACGCGCCCTCAGCGGCCCATCAGCCAGTGCGCCAGCTTATCGAGCAGCAGGAAGGGCAGCGAGCCCAGAAACAGCAGGCCCCGGCCGGCCCTGCGCAGGGCGGTGCCTTCAGAACAACCGGCCTCGCCGCTCCTGCTGAGCGTCAGCCGTTCGTAGTGTGCCAGCTCATAGTTGGTGGCGGGCGCCAGGCTGAGAAGCCCTTTCAGGGCCGCTTCCGGGCTTTCGGCCGTCAGGCTGCTGTCCCACCGGTGGTGCAGGCGGAGACCGGCTACCGTCAGCGGCGGGTCATCCCTCCGTGCCTCAGCGCCGATCCCTGCGCGCAGCCGGCGCTGCCGCGCCTCCTCCAGCGGTGATAAAGGTTCAGACGGATTAAGGCCCTGAAGCTCAACCCGGGTAGCCGCCGGCAGCGTGGCGGCCCATGCGGCAAGCTGCTGCAAAAGCCAGGTGCCGATGCCGCATCCGCGCAGCGGCGGGGCCAGCACCAGGCCACCGGGGAGCCATTGCCACGCGTCCCGGCAGGCCGCGCCGGCCAGGGGTGAACACCGCGCTGACGGTTCCCGGAAGGGCGCCACGCGGCAGGGCAGACAGCAGGTGCCAGGTGAGCCTGAGTGTGCGCCCGGTTCTGGAGCCTGCGAAAGGTGGGTCTTCCCGGGCAGACACCAGCATGCGAAACGGCGCGTCAGGTTGAATGCCGGCGGGTAGCCGGCAAATCGTCAGGACGTGTTCCGTGACGGGTGCAGATTGTGCGGCTGCGGACATGGAGCACCTCCTGATGATATTGAAGGTATCCTGATGCCGTCCGGTGGTGTTGTACAGCTGAGAGTGGACTTAAGGGCTTAATTCAGCGAAATCTGGACCCTGAGAGTTATATTTCTGCACGGGTCAGAATAAAATAAGCAGAACCAGAGAGTTCCTGACATGATTTTTCCAGGGTTGCATTAAGGTAGGCCTGTGCACCCGGCCACGCAGAAGGCCGTCCGTGACGCCAGCAGTTCGCCTCTCAGGACCCATGGTCCGCTTTACACAGCCAGCGTCAGGCCGGCTATGTGAAATACAGCGTTGATCCCGGGACTGAACACCCCGGGAGATTTTTTATATCCTTCCTGCCCGCCATCCCTCCGACTCTGTCTGAAACGCGGGAGACACATTTGTGACGCAGCGCATGCTTCTCCTGACCACAGGGTGCCGGGGGGATATCCGTGCATGCTAAAGTCTGTTCAGGAGCGGGAAAACCATGCCTTCATGCACAGAGGAGACGTCATAATGAAAAACGGTGCCACGCCCTATCGTGAAGCGCTGATACGCCTGAGCGCGCTCCGGATCCGTTACCGGCGGGCAAGCCGCAACCCGGCGGCCGGAATGGTGGACCTCGCGGCGCTGATGTCCGAGCTGGAGGAGGCCGAACAGGACGTGGAGCGATATGAAAAACAGTAAGCATCACAGAAGACCGGGCTAAAGTTTTTCAGCGGATAGCCGATAACATGAAGGTGGTTAATCCGATGGCCACACTCCACGACACGAGTAAGTCTGTTTATCTCATTGATGTTTTCAGGGGCTGACCCGCCCCTGTTTTTTTAACGTCTGTTCAGCCTGCCTGCGCTGTGTCTTCAGTAATGAATATCTTCTCCGTGCCCTGAATTTCCAACCTATCTGACAAAAATTTTTTCTGAACGCTAAGTTCTGCTCTTCTGTGTTGCCTGTACGGCGGACATTACGATCAGCTTCGTGGGAAAGGGTTCAGAATCCGGGCGCTGGCGGTCCCGTACAGGAATTAACTGTGCAGGCAGCGTAATAAAAAAATGGCTTCCGGGAGGAAGCCATCAGCACAATCAGTCGCA
>NZ_VWXC01000048.1:0-3539 GCF_011752685.1 Candidatus Pantoea communis | reverse complement strand
GACACCACCGCCGAAGATATCTACGCCGTTATCGGAACGGTCGTGGCGCGCCTTCTTAAGCCGGACCAGTACCTCACCCTTCACGAAATCACCAGCGCCCTGCACAGCATGGGCGAAGCGGCAGGCGATGCCGGGATGCGCGAGAGCTGCGAACGCGCCGTCAGGCTGCTGGCCCAGCAGATGCACTGACCTTCAGACTCCTCCCGTTCTGACGAACACTCCTCGCGCAATGACAGTGACGTGCCACACTGATAAATGTGAAATCGTTTAAACCGGGAGATGCCTGTGAAAGTCTGGATTGCCGTAACCCTCGCCGCCGCCGTCAGCTGCTCCGTGTGGGCTTCACAGGGAGGGTTTGACTCACCGGCTGCGCTGTCTGCCGCGCACGTCACACAGCAGAAGTAGCCTCAGAAGCCTTCGTCGTCGGGCGTTTTGCCCACTACGATTTCCAGCGCGCTGCGAAGCACGTCAAGCTCGACCACGTCTGAGGTGCTCTCCAGCTCGGCGATAAGATAAAGAATGATCGCTTTGCTGGTGACCTTTTTGCCGTGAATAACGATGTCGCGGATGACGGCGTCCAGCACGGCGGTCTCGGCGGCCAGCGCGTCGCCGCCGCTGCGGAAATGCTGGATGATGTCGGCTTCGGTGGTGGTGTGATGTTCGTTAAGCTGCATGATGTTATCCGTCAGGCCCTGCGGGCAAAAGTGGCCAGGCTCAGTGCCTGAAATAAAAAACGGTCACCTCCCGGGTAGCCGCGTCCTGCGGGCGTCCTGCCACTCTCCGCACTAGTCGGAGATTCGGTCTTCAGTTTACTTATTGTTACCGCCATCAGGGCCGGTCAGGGCACCGAATGCCAGCACGTCTGCGTCGCGGCTCTCACGTGACTGTACAAACTCGCTCTGCACCTCGCCCAGCGCCAGGGCAATGGCTGCACGCCTTTCCGGGTTCGTCTCGCCGCCGTTCATAGCGCGAAGCTGCCGTGCCACGCCGTCTGCGCTGATGTGGTCTTCGCTGCTCAGCAGCGCGACCACCGCCTCGCCCAGCACAACGTCGGCCAGACGAGTTAAATCTTTATTATTCATACCCGCATCTTCCGGTTCGTGCCTTCCGGGCAGGATGGCAGGACGGCCATTCCAGGCGGTCCTGAATGCATGCTGCGGGTCCCGCCTCATCACACCGGTGTAACTCAGCGTTCAAACAGCATGCCGATTAGCGTCTGGTAATGACGCTCTTCTTCCTGATTCGCTGCCACTTCAAGGCGGCGCAGCAGTTTGGTACAGATGGCCTTACGATTAAGGTTCTTGCCTGCGCGCAGGATTTCTACGACAATCTGCCCCAGCGTTTCCTGCTGGGTTGGCGCCGACGCCTTGCTGAAGTAATGCGCAATGTCGCTGGCGGAGTCCGGGAATTTCGTAACGTTCTGACGCATGGTGAACCTCTCAATGGTTAAAATGTAGTCGGCTCTGTCTGACCGTAAAGTTATACAACCAAATCAAACTTGTACAGCAATTGTGTTGTTGTACAGCTTATCTTTTTGTGCAAAAAATGCTAGATGTTACTAAACAGTAACTTAGGTGAGTATCAGCGCGCGAATGATGAGCGGGTTAACGAAGGGGTTGTACAACAGTCAGAACAGCATGCTCAGCTCAGGGGCCGGGGTACAGGGAAGAAGCCTGCCCGGTATCATCCGAACAGGCGGGAATGCCTTCAGTGCGCTGAGCCGCGGCCTGATGCGGTAATCCATCTCAGCTCGTCCCGGTTGCCCGGTAATGACTCAAACCCGCGGAGCCAGCGTTTCGCCCCTCTTATCTGCACGCAGCGCGCTGGATTTTTCTCGGCGGCAGCCATCTCAGCCAGCTCGCGGATAAGCGAGCCTACGGTAATGTCCGCATTATTTATCGCCAGATGAACCGCAGCCTCGCCAATAATCAGCTGGTTCTGGTCATGGTCATTATCATGCATGCTCTGCTCTCCCTCCGCCTTATTATGGTATTTCAGTGTAGTCGCTTAACGGACTGAAAGCCGGTTCCTTAGAAATACTTTCCGCGCATTATCCCGTAGTTCAGAATTATTTTCAGCCGCACAGCAATAAAAAACACCCTGAATTCAGATGCATGACAGATTATCAAAGGTAAATATCGGAAAATACTGAATAAAACTTATGTGTAGTCTGAAATCGTTTTCATCCGGAGATGCAGCCTGAGCATATGAATGTTTCGGGATTTAATCTCAGAAGAGGATTTAACATGGCCTGAAAAATATGGATGATAAGCCTGCAGGTTACTGGCTATTAATATGCGCCACATATCAGAAAAATCAGGGGGTAGCCCTGTTGATTATTCTCCTTTAACCTCAGAGATAATTAGGAAATAAAGATTCCCTAATTAAGCGCGCCGGGATAAAATTTACTTCCGGCGCGCGTCCGTGTGGTTTTATTTAAACTTCAGGTTTTGGGCTCCGCCGGCTGATAAGTCCGCCTTTGCGACCGGCCTCGCGCGCGCGATCGGGACAGTTTTTGAAGTTACCGCCGCTGGCGGCGCCGCCTTTGCTGCCCGCCTCAGCGGCGCGTGCCGGGTCGGCCGCGAAATTTCCGGCTCCCCCGCGTCTTGCTGTTGTCATGATGTCTTCCTCAGATAAGAGTTGTCCTGTATTTCAGACGGTTATAGTGTGGCACGTCTGTACAGGGCTGCCCGCCTTCAGGAAACTTTTTTTCAGGACCATGATGACGGACACGCAATACTGGGTGGCTGAATCTGAAATGCGGGCCCGCTGGACCCTCACGCTTGCGACTTCAGCGATATGCGCCAGGCTGTGTGTGCGGAACGGCGCGTGACATCCCTCCGGTGGAGAGTTGTTCTGCAGGCGTGCCGTGCCGCATTCGTATTACTTCTGCGCAGCGTTCAGGGGATGCGTGCTGATGACAACCCGTCTGCGCAAATGGCTTTCAGGCTCCGCTCCCCAGCAGAAGGCGGCCCAGTAGCCGCAGAACGCCAGCCAGCTGCGCACCGGGTGCAGACAGCCCGACTCGCCTGTGCCGTCCCACACGTACACGTAGTGCTCCGGGTCGCGCAGCGCCCAGGCCACCACCCCCTCCCACATCACTTTTGCCGCGTTGGTCTGCGCGCTGTCGGTAATGATGATCGACCAGCGATGCAGAAAATGGCAGAAGAACCGGCGCGCCAGGCCGTGCACCGCCCCCTCGTGCTGCGGCTGGCGGGTGCGCCAGACCATGACCTGTATGCAGGCGCGCTCCGGCGAGGTGAAGTCTTCGGTTTCTTGCAGCCTCACCGCATACACGGTCTCCGGATCACGCTCCTGCGTGACCAGCCTGAACTGTCGCTCTGCTCTGTTCTGCCAGAGGGTGTAGCCAAACGGCGTCACAAACCCGGGCAGCGTAAAAGGCTCTGCGTCGCGGGCAAGAAAGGCGCGGGTATCGGCCCGGTTGGTGTCTTCCGGATTCAGCACCTGGCTGAAGCTGGTGTCGGGCAGGGTAATGGGCATGCTGTCGTCCGCCGTTACTTTTCTGTTCACTTAGCCTC
>NZ_VWXC01000047.1:0-6037 GCF_011752685.1 Candidatus Pantoea communis | reverse complement strand
GATGTACACAACAGACAACTGCGAGTCACTACTCATGGCCAGAGCCCTGCCCCCGACCTATCTTCCCGTTTCCCCTTCCTGCCTGGCAGAAAAGCTCCGCGAAATTGCGGACATGCTGGAAGTCCGCAGCCCGTTTATCCGCGCGGCAGAACGGCACTGCGCCACGGGAAGCCGCGGCGAGCCTTTAACGATTATCCGCATCGAGATTCAGGAGCAACCTGAGTAAGTCAGATATTTACGGTTAAACTAAGGCGGATGACTGGCTCACGCAACTCTGTGCGCAGGGCCATATCAGTGCGGCCCCGTCCCGGGGCTTAAATTATTTTATGCACCGGGCACTTAAATATAAACGCTTACGACTCGCCTCTGCCGGTTAACTGAATGTCAGGTGACATCGGATATACAGGACGCCAGGTCCGGGAAGCGCCGCTTCGAACAAACAGATTCATATTTAAGCACAGCGCCAGTGTGAAAGTGGCAGCATATTTTCGCTTCGGCAATCAGTCAGTCATTGGAGACAGAAAACATAAATGAGAGAGTTAATGAACATATTCTCTGCAGGAATCTCGTTATGGAGAAAAACCATTGCGTAGATCCTCTGGCTTTACTGCACCTGAACAGGATTAAGCAGTCTGCCTGCGGGTGCGCCCTTTCGGAATCGGATGCCCATTATATGCACAGTGCTTCTGACAGTACGAGTTACCTGCTCTGACCCGGGTGCAGGTCAGAGTGAGAGATATTTTCTCAGGATGGAAGACACAACATCAATATATCAGAAAAACATCAGCCACTTATAATAAAAGGAAAAGATTCAATTTATTTATCCTTATTAATCCATAGCCGATAACTATCCAACTCATTTAAATTCCGCTCCGCCATTTGCTATAGTAAAAACGTGGTTAAAATTTTTCTCATTCTTTTTTAAGCGAGGTATAAACGTGTTGTACAGCGAAGACATGACCGGTCACGCAGTTATTGGTGAAGCAGCAGTCAATCTTGCCGTGCGTGAAGAGGAAATATCCGTTGATGCTCTCCTGACGGAGCTGAACATTATGCTTAAAGCAGAGAAAATCAGCAGCCGCAGCCGGCGCATCAGCGATGCCATCATCTGGCTGCGCGACTTCCGGACCGTCGGTGCGCGCGGGAGTGCCGGTAAGAAATGGATGCTGTCTGATGCAGACGGCCACAGTGCCGGCGGCGAGGCCCCCATTCGCCTGCAGGCTGATGAAGATGAAATGAGATAACCACAACCCCAAGGAGCGGGCGCTCAGCGTCCGCCTTCACCTGACTTCGTAAGATGACTGCCTGCGCGCGCCATTATTAACGAAGCGCACCCCAGCGCCTTTTAACCTATAATTTCTCTGTCATCGGGTAAACTCTGCAGATGCAGCGCTGCCGGCCACACAATAACAATCCGCAACACCACTTTTACCGCCGTCATCCGCTCAGGATGCTCCGGCAGGGACCTTCACAGCATGAAAAATACCAACTCAGTGACCACAATCCGCGCCCGCCTGCAGAACAGCGGCGACGCGCTGACGGCTGAAAGTCAGGAGCTTGAAGAGGCAATACAGTCGATTCTGGCCTCAGGCGGACAGCTGACCAATAAAACGCTCACCATCCACGTCATTCGCGACCTTGAGCAGGAGCGTGACGCGCAGAGACAGGCGGTGCTGCGCAGCGTGCTGGAGCTTATCGTCAGTCACACGCCGGACGACGCCGGCGGGCAGGCTTCATAACGCCTGCGCGACAGGGCTGTTTCAGTTAAGTTTGGCGGCAAAAATCCGGATGGCCCGGCTGCAGGCCTCGCGCATGGCCATATCGGTACCGGACTCCTTCAGGCGCCACAGCGTGCCGATAAGTTCGTGCGGGCTGACTGTCCCGCCCCTGTGCAGTACCTGCCTGATGGCCAGCCCGATGGCTTCGTGCATCAGTTCCTGTATTTCATTTTCGGTTTTCAGATGCGCTCCGCTTATTGGGGATATACACAGTGTATCGCGATAAGCGGCGCGCAGATATAAGCACCAGAAAAAACCGCCCGGAGGCGGTTAAATCAGCGGGGTGGCGCCCCGGTCGGGCGGAATGTCTCTGTCGCCGCCCGGCACCTCGTCTTCATGACCGGGCGCCGGCTCGTGGTCCGGCAGCGGGGTCGCATCGTCAGGCATCGGCTGGTCAGACATGCTATTTTCCACCCTTCTGCTTCATGGTATCGCTGTCCCTGGTGTCTTTTTTGTTGCCCGCGGGCAGCTTGCTGTGGTCGGCGTCTTTGCCATCCTTCACATTTTTATCGTTACGGTCAGCCATGTTTACCTCCGTCACCCGGTATCGGGTAACGTTAAGTTTAGCCGCGTGACGGTACCGGAAGGTGAATAAATATCCGGTCTGTGACTTAAGCGTAAAAACCGCTCATTACGCGGGCGGTGAAAGCGAGGCGTCCCCCGCCTCGGTCATTCTGTCGTCCACGCACAGCCTGCAAATGCAGGCCCGTATCTTCAGCTGCTGTGACGCAATCTGATACGCGTGCCGGTAGCTCACGGCCGAGCCCAGAAACTGACGCTCCGGATGGTCCTCCAGGCAGACGCAGCCCTTCACGTGCAGCTGGTCCTGCTTTTCCATCCTGAGCAGATAGTAAAACTGACACATACGCGTCCTCCTTCCATGCTTAAAGAATCACTGTATGCCCGGATATATAACGAAGGAATTAATTTCTGATGCGATTTAAGCGCGGGATAAGCGGAGAGCGTCGTCCCTGACAGGTTCTCCGGCCGGTACACGCCTGAGCGCGACCGCTGAGGTCATCTTCATCGTCGTCTTCCGGCCAGAGCCGGACTACGTCCTCTGGCGTCAGTTCTTCTCGTCGTTCAGGCCCGCAAGGGTCTGCAGGTACGGCACGTGCCGGACGGCCTGCTCCGGCTCGTGGAAGCTCTTCAGCCAGCTTCTGGCTTCGGATATTTCAGTGAGCCGGTTATCGCCGCCGCCGGCCTCCGCCATGTGCCCGAGCTCGGCAATAAGCGATTGCACGCTTATTTCCTTTTCGCCCAGCGCCAGGCTCAGTGCCGCCTCGCCAATAATGACGTGCCCTTTCCCGTCGTGTTGAATAGACAAATTTACTACCTCCATTTCACGTTGATGACAGCCTCACGTCACACTGTAGTCGCGGAGGGTGAAAGCGCCCGGAGGATGTTCTGAAAACCCCTGTTCCGTAATAATTTATTTCATCAAATGTGATTACAGGGTTCCGCGCGCGGCGAAGATTCTTGTTGCAGGCAAGCCCTGATATTCATTCCGCATCACACTGTGCCCGTTACCGGTCCGGTTTGAGAAAGCGCGGCCGGCTGCTATGGTGCCCGTGACAATCTGCGGCAATACGGAGCCTGAAATGCTTACAACCATAATTTACCGGAGCCACCTGGCCGATGACGTACCCGTCAGCATTCTGCCGGACATGGTGAAGAAGGCCAGCCTGCTCAACGCCCGCCACCAGGTGACGGGCATCCTGCTGTTTAACGGCACGCACTTCTTCCAGATCCTGGAGGGCCCGGAACAGGGCGTGCTGGACATCTACGGCCGCATCTGCGCCGACCGGCGTCACCACAACGTGGTTGAGCTGATGCGCGACTACTCGCCGTCGCGGCGCTTCGGCAACCACGGCATGGAGCTGTTCGATCTGCGCCATCACCCCCGCGGCAGCGTGCTGCAGGCGGTGCTTGACCGCGGCACCTCTAAGTACCGCCTGACCTATGACGATCGCGGCCTGCAGTTTCTGCGAACCTTCGTGGAGGCCCGGGAGAAAGAAAACTACTTTGAGGTTTTACCCGCCGACTACTGGGACTTTGTGCCGGATGAGAACGGGTCACCGGCCCCCGCCGCGGGCGTGACCTTCCGCCCGGTGGTCGACCCGCTCGGCCGTGAGGTCACGGCCCTTGAGGCCATACCCGATGATGCGCCGGAGGGGCTCTCCGGCGATGCGATGTACGTACATAATCTCGCTGCGGTCACCGGGGCGCTGCACAGAGCCGGCAGGTCATGCCCTGACGACATGATGCTCTACCTCAGCATTCTGCCCGGGACGCTGGTATCCGTTCCGGATGCCGTTGGCCGGATTGTCCGCGCCATCGACAGCGCTGAACTGGTGCCGCAGCAAATCATACTGGGCGTCAGCGAGACGGAGGTGATTTCTCAGCTGGAAGCATTTTCCGCAGCGGTGCGGCAGCTGAAGCAGGCCGGCATCAGCCTCTCTATTGATAACTTCGGTGACGGCTCCGCCGGGCTGTCTCTGCTGGCGCACGTCCAGCCGGACCGCGTACGCATCGGCGCCGCGATCGTGCGCAATATTCACCGCAGCGGACCCCGCCAGGCGGTGGTGCACGCGGTGCTGCGCTGCTGTTCTGCGCTGGAGATTAACGTCATCGCGGCGGGCATCGAGCAGCCGGAAGAGTGGATGTGGCTGGAGGCGGCAGGGGTCACTGATTTCCAGGGCGCGCTGTTCACCGCAGAGGGGGCGGCCGTGGCCTGGCCGGAAACCCGCGAGGCCGTCTGAGGAGCCGGAACAGAACAGGGGCCCCCGGGCCCCGTATGATTAACAGGACGCGGCACGGTGAGGCGGAAGCTGCGTGGCCATAACGGCCGCGGGCACATCAGCCTTTTCCTGCCGCAGGGTTCTGCCGCGGTTGGCCTTTTCAAGCCAGGTGCGGAAATGCGTCATCATGGCCGCCGCATGCTGCGCGTCCGGCGTGCGGTAAATCAGCAGCCGGCTTTTGGTCTGGTTTGAGAAGTCGAGGGCATAAATCTCGATAACGGCCTCGCGCTGCTCGCTTTCAATTGCTGTGAAATGCATGTCAGGCCAGCGGTTCACCTTCAGCATAAACTCACTTAAAATCATTTTTTTTCCTCTTATTGTTTTAAAATCGGTACTCTTTTCACTGGTCCGCCCAGTGTAGAATGGGTTGCGGACTCTGCAAGCCGTCAGCGAGTTATTAAGCGTAAAGGTTTCGTAATCTCCCTGTTTTCAGCACCGGAGATAACTGCAGCATGCGCCAGCAGGAGATATCCGGCAATACGCCGGCGGACTATCAGTGCAACAGGCAATAACACACAGGAGAGGCAACCATGCTCAGCGAAAACAGGCTCCGTCACATCGCCGGCGATCCGGACAGCCATGACGCGGAGGCCGTCGCGATGGCGCAGGAGATCCTGCAGCTGCGCCGCACGCTGGGCGCGCCCTGGGCCGTGGTACAGCCGCTGGGCGAGCTGTATGTGGAGGACGGGAACGCGGCCATGATCTGGCCGGCGAGTCTGGCGGAGCGCGGCGACGTCTGCCTGTACCGCCTGGAGAAGCCTTCTCCGGTGGCGGAAACCGCCCCGCCCGCAGCAAAGCAGCGCGGCCGCAGAAAGAAATTACCGGCGCCGGAGTAAGGTATTTTCAGGACAGCATGCCTCTGCCGGACAGCGCTGACGCTGCAGCGCAAAAGTTTTCTACAGGTTCTTCTCCCCCGTTAATGTCCGGACCCGCTGCGCTGTGGTAAGCTCTGCGCCCGAAACCTGCCGCCGGAAAACCCCATGAAAAATGACTTTGAAGAAAAAATGGCCGACATCATGATTGGCGAGGCCGTCACCGCGCTGCTGGAAGAGGACATCGCCATCAGCTGGGCCGTCCTGACGGACCGCCTGCGGGCGGCGATTGAGCATGAAACGGATGAAGACCGCGTTCGCGCAGGGCTGCGCGCCATTGAAGAGGTGCGGCGGGAAATGCAGATTCGCGCCGCTGAAAATACCGGGGTGTACGGCACTGACGGTATGTCAGCGCAGAAGCTTCACTGAAGTCACCCGGGGCGCTGCCGTATCCCCGGGGTGGCCTTTCTGATATACTGTATACTTATCCACCTTACGGACGGAGGTCATATGAACGATGACACCACCGCCGAAGATATCTACGCCGTTATCGGAACGGTCGTGGCGCGCCTTCTTAAGCCGGACCAGTACCTCACCCTTCACGAAATCACCAGCGCCCTGCACAGCATGGGCGAAGCGGCAGGCG
>NZ_VWXC01000046.1:0-9287 GCF_011752685.1 Candidatus Pantoea communis | reverse complement strand
TTACGATCAGCTTCGTGGGAAAGGGTTCAGAATCCGGGCGCTGGCGGTCCCGTACAGGAATTAACTGTGCAGGCAGCGTAATAAAAAAATGGCTTCCGGGAGGAAGCCATCAGCACAATCAGTCGCAATATCGGTTATATGTGCCCTGATGAGGCACACATTATTTATCGGCTGACTGCGCCAATGCATTAGGGCTGGAGGGGTATTTGAGCAAAAAAACGGCATCTTGCTGCAAAAAAATATCGTCGCATAATTAAGCCTGATACCGGCGTGATTTGCGCCAGAAGCTTCACTTATAAACGCAGCCATTATTATGAATTTCCGGCTAAAAGAGTTGCATTCCACGTAACTTACTAAAGCGCGTAATTGCTGGAGAAAAAATGGATCTTAACGGGAAAGTGCTGGTTTTTAATCTTGAACCAGGGTTCTCCCATGCGTACATATTTTTTGGCTTCTTTGCTTCTTGCTATAACACAGCCATCGTTATTGGAAAGGATGCAGACGGGCTCATTCCTCAGCGAGGGCTGAAACGCTTTCTCCACGCTCGCATAAAATGAATTCACATCGATAAGCCCAAACATTCAGTTTCTCCGGCGCGTGGTATGAACGAAATGGATGACCACGCCGAAAATCTGAAGCGAATCAGGATCAGGTTTTATTACGGGGTAGGCAGGATTCATTGGCTGCAGAACCGGCCCGTCAGGCGTGATCAGCAGTCGTTTTACCGTAAACTCGCCGTAAACCTCCGCGAGGATGATGTCACTGTTTTCAGGTTTCAGTGAGCGATCAACGATAAGCAGGTCACCGTCATACAGGCCAATGTCCTGCATGCTGCTGCCCTGTGCGCGAAGGAAGAAAGTGCTTGCCCTGTGAGTAATGAGATGCTCATTGAGGTCCAATTCATGCTCGGCGTAGTCCTGACAGGGGGAGGGAAACCCGCAGGGCACGCGCTCCAGAAAAATTGGCCTGTAGCTGGGGGGCGGATTTGCAGCCGGGTTAATCAACTCAAAGGCATTAAACATGACAATCATCTCTTCTAATAGTGCTGTATGTATTTACAGTATTATTAGCTGGCTTTGAGGCCGACGCAAGATGCTGATGGCAGGGGAGGGCAGTCAAATAGATACGTCCGTTGATGTTTAATGCGATATTTAGCGATATTTGCTCACAAAATGACCAACTCGCTGCGCGCTCCGAACTGCACGGGCTGAGACAATTTATCCACAGCTTTAAGTATCAAATGTGCAGTGCTGGTGTGGATAACGAACCCGCGCCGGTTTCCATACCTAACTCAGATAACCAGATAATCCCCATTATTTCTGCAAAATTCGTGATAGGCCTTCGGACCGCCGGGCAGGACACAGATGACAGAGTTGCAAAAAAATGGCCACATTGGCGCTTCTCTGAAAAAGCCGGTACGGGTTTTTTTAACTTTACTTGCTTCTGTATGATAACTGCTCGTTTTAAGGAAGTTTTTGCATAAGGATTGTGAAATGAAACCCTCCCGCAAGATCCATTCCGCTTTATTACGCCGGTTTTGCCTACGTCTGATGCCGGCGCGTCTGAATCCGGATGGCCGGACAATAAAACTGAAATCGCAGAAGGCATAGTGCCATACCTGCAGCCTGCTCTGAGCAGGCGCAAACCGCGACGCCCTGAATTCGGCATCGCTCTGAGGCGCAACGTCGTTTCGCTGCCGCTCATTCGGCGTTGCGGCTGCATCGTACTCTGAGTTTCCGCATTATCTCTCCGCTTAAGTCCTGTCGCCGGGCTAAGACAAGCACAGTTGCCGTGGACGTCTAGAGTGAAATGAACTCCGGTGAAATTTATGTCCAGCCACTGCGTTAGACCTGAAAAAATTTCCCCTCCGCCCCGGACGGCTGCCGTCACATGCACTTGTTAACGCCCCTGCGGCGAAGGGTCTCAAACGGGTGATGTGGTGAACAGCAAACTGATACAGGAGAACGATCATGGCTTCACGCGGCGTAAATAAAGTCATTCTGGTAGGCAATCTGGGACAGGACCCTGAAATTCGCTACATGCCGAACGGCGGTGCGGTCGCAAACATCACGCTGGCCACATCAGAAACCTGGCGAGACAAACAGACCGGTGAAAAGTCAGCCCCAGCAGCCGCCTTCTGCACCAGTAAATAACGGCAAAGGGGGCAGAGGAGGTCGCAGTGCAGACCAGTCGCAGAATGGATCCCAGAGTACGCCGCAGGAAAGCCATCCGCTGGCAGATTTTGATGATGACATATCAGGTAAATCTAACCGTTCTGAATGATACAGCTCCGATCTCGCAATCCATTGAGGGCATTAAGAACGCGGGACCTGAAAAAATTGAGATGGCCTGAAGGCACTGGAGATTGCCCGTGCGGAGCTGCAACCCCGCACGGGCATGACAATCAAATTATGAGGAATCGGATATGCCATTTATCCAGCCTAAAGAATTTATTAGTGAGGGCAAGCCTGCTGGCTATTACGGTCGGCTTTCTGGCGGTTACATGAACGTACATTCAGGTGAAATGATCCGGGATGAGACGTTCACGCTCTCACGTTTACAGCAGTTTTCGCTCTCCGACTATGAGTCCTATCGCGCGCGGTGAGGAGTATCGCCACCGCCTGAGTGGGGCAGTGCTTAACGCGCTGAAACTCAGCGATGCCTGGCGTAATGACTGCGAAGGTCGCGGAGAGTGGGGCGGCGTATTCCCTGTTCATTTGCGGCTGACCCACCGCAAGTGCAAGCACTTGACGATCGATATTCTTAGCCCGGGGGATGAATCGCCTTTCTGGCACGGGCTTATCTGGATAAATCCGGATCATACCGGTCTGTATATCCTTAATGCTGAAAAATTTGAGCCGGCAATGATAAGGCAGATGCTGATCCGCATTGAAGGATTAGTATCAGCGGGTATAAAACCAGCTGAGATTGCCGGATTACTGGGTAGAAAGGAGATGGGTGTATGAATGCGCATTCACTGTTTCGTAGTATGGCATTCAGTGGGGGCCTTCAGCCGCCTGATCATCATTATGAAATCGACCTTACACGGTTTCCGGCTAACATTGCCGGACTTAAGGCGCGGTCTGCACAATGTGCTCTAATTGAAGTGAGTCTGACACCTGCGCTTGATGTGGCTGATTCTGCCGAGCCTGAATGACATTCAGGTAAGGAATTAATTCGTTCAGCATTTGCGATGCAGCATCATGCCGAGTTGCTCGAAAGGCTTATTTGCGAGGCAGAAACGGTGTTGGCCAGCCAGGTAATTGAATTAAATCAATAGGTTGTCAGGTAGGTGGTGCCGCTAACAGCTGATAAATTTGTTGAAGGTTTATCACAGTTTTCGTTTTTAAAAATCTTTTCAGGCTCACGCTTTAGCCATCCATTATCCGAGGGTAGCATATGCATGATTCGTTCGCCCAATGTGGACCTAATCTGATTAAAGCGAACAGGCGGGTTGCTATCAGGCCATTTTATGGTCCGAGTCATGAGTGTCTTGAAAGATAAGGCTCTCTACGTGAGGAACCGGCACGTCTGAGCGCTGAATCAAGGTTTGGCTCTTTAAAATGCTAGTTTTAAAAAGCGTTTGCAAGTTATCTCACCATTCACAGGAAGCCAGTGCGTGGCCTCCGGAAACAGCGCTGAACTGATAGGAAATCTCGCGTATGGGTTATGAAAAACCTCAAATTCTGCAGTCCATGGCTCATAACTATAGGGCTTCCATAAGCTACGATATTCGTCGCTGGTTACGTCCATACTAAAGGGAATTCCACGTGTTGCTCCTGGCGAATCATCAGCAAACTCCCCCGATCCTGATATACCGGTAGCCTTCGATTAGCGCACCGGAAGAAACTGGTACTCTGCTCAGCTTAGACAGCGTCGCTGCATTTGAAAAAATAACCGCAGAGAGGGCTGTATTGTCATGTGAAGAGAATAAACCAGCGCGGATTTTGGGGTCACTTAAAAGGCAATCAACGGTTTCAACTGAAATGACAACCTTCCCATTTTTTTCTATTTCTCTGCCATAAAACCCATAGAGGTAAGTCATGAGTGCTTCACGGCTCCACATCATCGAGCCCGGAGCGTGAAAGTCAGCGATTGCAATGGCAAATGGCTTTCCTTCGACATGAGGCTGGCTGGTGTAATCCTTACGCAATTTATTTCGCAAGGTTCGCGCGTAACGTTCTGCCGCAATTCCTAATACTCTTTCTTGCCGATTCAGGGGAGGCTCCACAGGTTCTGCTCTGGCGTGGTCATAACGCTCAGGTGGATTAACTGTTACAGCTTCAACCTAGGCTCCTCCACCAGCTCTGTTTGTTACGTGAAAATCAGGAGAGGGCTGTTCCTGGGTGACTAACATCCCCTGTTCACGGAAACTGGCCAGGAGAATGGCTTCCCAAATTCGCGTGTGAAAATTATCAGACTGGCACTCTCTTGCCCAGTGAGTATCAGGATTAGGCATTGCAAGATACAATTGATTCAGCATCCATGCGCCAGGTTCTCTGGAAGGATGTCCGAGTAGTTTGAAAATGCCACTTGGTTCTCTTCCTTCAACATCCCATAGCGGTGCACGTCTGTGAACTCCCGGGGGCAAGGGAGCGCGATTCGCTGATTCATTGCATGCCTTACAGATAATGTCTAAAGCTCCTTCTTCGCTAAAAGTGTCTGATTCCCTGTGCAGCACTGACCATATATCGTCTTCACGGCGTCGCATTATGAGAACACCGTGCTTTCCGCTATGGAAATTGCGAGTCAGCGCGCCGATTGTTAAATGATTATGACTGCGCCATGCGCTAACTGGAGGATCATCACCAAATCCCAGCCCTCTGGGCAGTGATAAGGCATAAACATCGAACAGACCAGCAGGAATTGGAGTCATTAAGTATTCTCACTTTATGAGCCTAAGGGGGAGCGTATAGCTTAAAGTCAGTTTTTGAGCATAATCATTTATCTACAGAATTTGCAAACCCATATATCAGGAAGTCTGGTGGCGTACAGTTTTCCATCGTCCTGATAAATGTATGGAACATCTGCAAATCGCATACAGCGGATAATACCTTGACTGAAGTCAATCCCAGCCAGCCAGAGTATCACCTTTTAAGGACGTGAGATTACCCGTGCCTGAACATCATTGTTCCCCTATCAACCTTACATTTCAGCGTTGCAGGGGTATATGGTGGAAACTCCTCAACTCTCTGAATAGACTAAAAAACATCTCATCAGTTGCCTGCATTTTCTGAAAGCCTGCGCGGCGTAATTTACTGCCATCACCAAACATGTCGTATTCCCAGCCAAATACAAAGTCTGCAAACTGACCGTCGTTGATCTGCAGAATATCAGCTTCCACAAGATTGTGAGTTAATGCCATGTCGCGCCATGCAGATTGGTAATCTCTAAACATCTGGTGAAATGAAAGTCTGACCGGTGGTGCGCATTCCAGCTGAAACCAGCGTGCGATTCGCGGCCACAATTCGCTCCATCGCCAGATGTCGCCGTTATTCACATTGAAAGCCTGATTTGCTGCTCCCGGCGTGGTGGCTGCCCATATTGTTGCTTCTGCCAGTAAACCCGCATCGGTGTGATCAACAATGCTATTCCAGGTGCGTTCAGAACCCGGAAAACGGAGCGGTAATCCCAGGGACTGACAAAGCGAAGCATATAGCGCGATGCTCAGCGCAAGATTCATGGTATTGCCGGACACTGCGCTGCCAACCACTCCCGGCCTGATAGCATTCCAGTGCCAGGCTTTCCCATGCTGAAAATCACTCAGCCAAGCCAGTTGCGCGGCGTTAAACTCAGCGCCCGGCACGCCAGGATCGCTCTCCCTTGCCGGTGTTTTAAAGGGCCCGAGATGTGCGCCATAGACTTTGTAGCCCTGCATCAGGCTTACCGTCTGAAGTGGAGCCACTTTCTCAATATTACTGACCAGATTACGCAGCATGGTCACGTTAGGCCCAACCATATCTGTCCAGTTCGCCGCATTTACCCATGCGCTAAAGAAGATATGTGTAATGCTGCTTAATTGCTGAAGCACCTTTTCACTTTGTTTTCATCAAGCAGATCAACGCATACGACCGGAATACTATCAGGATGAGGTAGCGCCTGGCGACTCAGGCCGATCACTTCCCAGCCATCCTGAAGGAGCGTTTTTACGAGATTGCTACCGACAATACCCGTTGCACCTGCGACCAGTGCGACCTTATTTAAGTTATTCATGTTGTGACTCCGAAGTAGGGGTTCAGAGAGTGTGATATATTATTTTTTCCGCATATACCCCCATAATTAGATGGTACTTATAATGGAAATAGCTAAATGAATAATAAACTTAATGCTATCTCTACCTTTCTGCATGTTGCAGAAGCCGGTTCTTTTTCTGAAGCTGCACGTCAAATCGGGTTGAAACAATCTGCGGTTAGCCAGCAGATTGCCGCATTGGAGGAGGAGCTCGGGGTGGTATTGCTGAATCGTACGACGCGTAAGATGGCACTTACCGAGCAGGGACAGCGTTACCAGCGTGATATGCAGCCGTTGTTGGAAGCAATGCGTGAGGCGGAAAGCAACCTGTCTCCCGGTGATCATCAGTGGCAGGGCAAAGTTCATGTGCAGCTTCCGAGTGGCCTTGGCCAGCTATTTCTTCCTCACCTTCTGAACCTGCAGAAAGCCAATGCGGGATTACATCTTAAAATTTCCCTGGACGATCGCATTGCAGACCTGATTACCGAAGGGGTGGATATCGCCATAAGACTAGGAAGCCAGCCACCGGATGAACATGCGTCACGCGTGCTGGCGCGGGTCAAGATCCAGCTTTTTTCCGCCCCCATGTTCTCACCGGTGTATTCGCCAGCTGACCTGCCAGCGCTGCCACACATCCGTTTCAGCGGAATTATGCATGATGCCCCCTTACGGCTGATTTCAGAAAATGAGACGGTCGATGTGAAGGTGAATACCGTCTTTCAGACCAGCACCAGTGAAGGCCTGCTTCAGGCATTACAGGCAGGGATTGGCATTGGTGGTATGCAGCTGCCGCTCGTAACTAAAGCGGTGCAGGCGGGTACGCTTATTCCGGTACTTCCGGACTGGAAGCTGCCAGATCGTTTCCTGTATGTCGTTTTCCCCGACGCCCGTTTTATCCCGCATAAGGTCAGAAACGTGGCAGGGGTGATCGAACAGTTACTGCCGCAGATAGCAGGACTGCTTTAAAGAACGAAATGATTGAGTGAGATGGCCATCGAAATGGAGTAAGCCAAAGTAAGTTTTAATATAATCAACTGATATTTAATTAATATATTACTTTTCTTTAATGTCAGAGGAGCAAGGAAACAGCTATGATTCAAGAATTAAAAGATCTGTTAAGTATTCAGGTCGTTTCTGTTTTTCTCGTTACGATCATCGGTGCATTGGCAAAAAAGTATATGCAGTTTCATCGCAGAGATTTCTTTTCACGCCCTTTGCCTGAGCAGATAAAAGCGGTTAAGTGGCTCAGAGATACAGCTGCCCCGGTAGCTGACCCGTTAGCTAAGGCAGAACAGCAGTTCCGTCTTCAGTCATTCGGACTGCACAGAGACCGTGATCTATCCTATAAAATCATATGCATCTGTTCAGATCATGCGCAGTCATTGATTCCGTCCCTTAAAACAGTTTTGCGCTATCAGGGAATGTACAAAATCTCTGAGGGATATATTTATCCACACAAATACCATATCTGGTTCGTACCTCTGGTAATGATATGTTTGTTAGTGATCACAGGTTCAGAGGTATACAGTGGTTTCATACAAAGTGACGTCACGCAATTACTGAAGTCCCTGTTAGTCTTTGTTGTGGCCTTTTTAACATGGGGGTGGGTAGCAGTTTGTGCTCTTAAAATATCCCGTATAAGCAAAACGCTCAATGCATACATTCCACCCGCCGCTAATAAAAAAAGCGCTTCAGATGATTTCAGTTCCATACTCAATAATGATTACCCTTAGCCTTGTCTCTGCGTCTCAGAGAAAGTTATGGTTCGGCGTTCTGCCTCGAACCAGTGATAAGCCGCATCGGGATTGTCTGAGCATTAAGGCCGTCAAGTTTGGCACGTTCAGAATAACAGCGCAGAGTAACACCACTGGAATTTTCCTGCTGGACCCATACACTTACCGCAGCCTTCGCCTGAAAGAGTTGTTGAAGTTCTTCCCCCTGAATAAAGGTGGTTATGAATATCTCATTCTGAGAATGGCTGGTGGATAGGCTTTGCAGGATAATTTAATGACCTCTCTTCAATGGCCCCCGTCGGCTCTCCGGCGTGGCCGGGTCGTCAGCCCGACTGCGCTTACCAACAAAGGTGGTAAGCTCCGCCGAACCGTGAAGGAATGCGTTTCGGGCCTAAAGGCTAAGGTCTGATGGCGAACTAAAGGCAGTGTTAACTGCTACAAAGTCTATCCATTCCTCCTTCTTAAAATAGGGAGTTGCATACAAATACGTTTATAAAAACAGAGGTGGAGACTTTGTCAGAAACCCCCTGAGAAAGGGGGGGTATTTTAATATTGACAGGCATCTATTTAATAAGACCTGGTTATTGATTATTACAGGGTTCAGTTTTTTCCTGGCTCGTGTGATATTTTGGAAAAGCATTTTTAGTGGATAGTAATAAGACCTTCCTTTAAAGACCAGTCGGCCGTCAGAATCATATTCGAAGTATTCATCAATTGTCACGGCAACGTTGTCAAACTCTTGCCCAATTACACGGTGTGATGTCTTGTTGTAAACGTTTGCATATTTATCATGATGTTCTTTATCGTATTGCGAAGGCGTGAACCGAAGAACTTCCCAGCTTCCTGAATCTAAACTATAAAGGTAGCCTCTTGCATCATCTAAATTGTGGAAGTAATTTATTTCAATATTGCCAGAACTGACAAGCTCGAACGTGCGTTTGTTATTAAAGAGCATTTTAATGAAATTGGCTATTTCTTTGTTGGTCCTGATTTTTTCTGAGAGGCTGAACGTTTTAATGTTGCTTATTGCGTTAATTCTGCCGTCGATATTGGTTCTTTCTTCCCAGGTGGCAAGAGTTTGCATTTTATCATAAGAAAAAATGCATGATTTTGCATTGCTAGTGACAAAATCAATTATATCATCCTGAATCGCCACGGGTAATCTAGACACTTTTGAGCCGTTGATAATATAGGTCTTCATATTCAGCCGGTGGCATCTGCTCGCTCGAACCATGCCGACGCTTACTGTTATAAAACATTTCGATGTAATCAAAAATATCGCTTCTGGCTTCGTCTCTCGTTCCGTAGATCTTTTTCTTAATC
>NZ_VWXC01000045.1:0-9467 GCF_011752685.1 Candidatus Pantoea communis | reverse complement strand
GCGCTGGCGGAACTGATCATCGACGGCATCAAGACCAACGTCGAGCTGCAGATGAAAATCATGTCCGACGAACATTTCCAGCAGGGTGGCACCAACATCCACTATCTGGAGAAAAAACTCGGCCTGCACGAGAAGTAATTGCAGCGCAGAGCAAACAAAGGCCGGTTAATCCGGCCTTTTTCATTTTTGTTACCGTTGAGGTTGCATAATGGATTGGCGTTTTTTACAAGCGAACAAAGAGGCGCGCTGGGCATTTTATCTGACGCTGGCGTACCTCGCCGTCTGGGGCCTAAGTGCCTGGCTAGGCGGCAATGAGAGCGGCATCACCGGATTACCACACTGGTTTGAGCTCTCCTGCATTTTCGCCCCGCTGCTATTTATCGTCCTTTGCTGGGTGATGGTTCGCCTGTTGTATCGCGACATGTCGCTTGAGGATCAAGATGGACAGTGAAATCATTCTGCCGCTATTAGCCTATCTGGTCTTGATCGCCGGTTTATCGGTGTTTGCGATGCGCAAACACCGTCAGGGCAATTTCCTCACCGAATACTTCCTCGGCAGCCGTTCGATGGGTGGCTTTGTGCTGGCCATGACGATTACCTCCACCTACATCAGTGCCAGTTCGTTTATTGGCGGGCCGGGTGCTGCCTATAAATATGGTCTTGGCTGGGTATTGCTGGCGATGATTCAGGTGCCGGCGGTGTGGCTCTCGCTCGGTGTATTAGGAAAGAAATTCGCCATTCTCGCGCGCCGCTATAACGCTGTGACGCTGAATGACATGCTATATGGCCGCTATGGCAGCACACTGCTGATTTGGCTCTCCAGTATTAGCTTATTAGTGGCTTTTGTTGGCGCAATGACCGTACAGTTTATTGGTGGTGCACGCCTGCTGGAAACCGCTGCGGGTATTCCTTACGACACCGGCTTATTAATTTTTGGTGGCACCATCGCGCTGTATACCGCGTTTGGCGGCTTCCGTGCCAGCGTACTCAACGATGCAATGCAAGGTCTGGTAATGCTGGTCGGCACCTTCCTGCTGCTGTTTGCCATTATCCATCAGGCGGGTGGACTCGAAACGGCCGTGACGAAACTGCGCACCATCGATCCCCAACTCGTGTCGCCGGAAGGTGTTGGTAACGTCATTAATCCGACATTCCTGAGTTCTTTCGCCGTGCTGGTCTGCTTTGGCGTGATTGGTTTGCCGCATACTGCGGTGCGCTGTATCTCCTATAAAGACAGTAAAGCCATGCATCGCGGCATCATTCTGGGCACCATTGTCGTGGTGATTCTGATGCTCGGCATGCATCTGGCGGGGGCGTTAGGTCGTGCCATTCTGCCGGATCTCACTGTTCCGGATCGCGTGATCCCGACGCTGATGATCACCGTGTTGCCGCCAATGGCAGCCGGCGTGTTTCTCGCTGCACCGATGGCAGCAATCATGTCAACGATTAACGCGCAGCTGCTGCAATCCTCCGCTACGCTGATCAAGGATCTCTATTTGCGTATTGCGCCACAGCACAGCGAGAATGAATCGCGCCTGCGTATGCTATCCGGCACTATCACTTTCGTGCTGGGCATATTGCTGTTACTGGCGGCGTGGAATCCACCGGATATGATTATCTGGCTCAATCTGCTGGCCTTTGGCGGACTGGAAGCCGTGTTCCTCTGGCCGCTGGTATTGGGACTGTATTGGGAGCGCGCTAATTCGACAGGTGCTATCAGCGGCATGGTTGTCGGCGCGGCTTGCTATACCTTACTCGCCAGCCTGAAAATTGAACTATGGGGCTTTCACCCTATCGTTCCCTCATTGACCTTAAGCCTGCTGGCCTTCGTGGTGGGTAATTTGTTTGGCAGCACGCCTGAAGCGCGTCATGCTGCGGTGAAATAAAGAGAAACGCTATGCCTTGGATTCAAATCAAAATTAACAGTACCGGCGAAAATGCCGAGCCGCTGAGCGATGCGCTGATGGACGTGGGCGCCGTCTCGGTGACGTTTCAGGATACCCATGACAACCCGGTTTACGAACCGCTGCCGGGTGAAACACGCTTATGGGGCGATACGGATGTGATTGGTCTGTTCGACGCCGAAACCGAGATGGACGATGTGGTGGCCGAACTGAGTCAACATCCACTGCTGGGATCGCATTTCCATCACAAGATCGAGCAGATCGAGGATAAAGACTGGGAACGTGAATGGATGGATAACTTCCACCCGATGCGTTTTGGTGAACGTTTGTGGATCTGCCCGAGCTGGCGGGACGTGCCGGATCCGAATGCCGTCAACGTGATGCTGGATCCGGGCCTGGCGTTTGGAACCGGCACCCACCCGACCACTTCGCTCTGTCTCACCTGGCTTGATGGACTTGATCTGCAAGGCAAAACTGTGATCGATTTTGGCTGTGGATCCGGCATTCTCGCTATAGCCGCTCTTAAACTGGGCGCGTCGCAGGCTATCGGGATTGATATTGATCCGCAGGCTATTCAGGCCAGCCGTGACAATGCGGAGCGCAATGGCGTTTCTGATCGTCTGTCGCTCTATCTACCGCATCAACAGCCGGAAAACCTGCAAGCGGATGTGGTTGTCGCCAATATCCTCGCAGGCCCGCTACGTGAGCTGGCGCCGCTGATTAGCGTATTGCCAAAAGCGGGCGGACATCTGGGATTGTCGGGCGTATTAGCCAGCCAGGCTGAAGGGGTGTGCGAAGCCTATGTTGAGCGCTTCGTACTTGATCCGGTGGCTGAAAAAGAGGAGTGGTGCCGTATTACCGGTGTGCGCCGCTGAGTTTGATCACCGGCTGGCTTCGCTGGCCGGTTTGCTGTTTGGCCATCAGACAGTGAAAGCAACTCACCCTCTGCATATCAGCCGCAAATCTGCTACCTGAAAGCAATCAAATTAGTACATTTAATAATCATATCGCCGTCATTTCTCTGGCTAATTACCGGATGTGGCGGTTTTTATGTCGTGATTTTGGGCATGTTTTAAGAAAAACTTTTGCTCACAATTTCAGCATAATTTTTTAATATACTGAATTATATAGATTATTAGTTGTAGCATTGCTGTTAAGGCCGAATTCCTCGCAGTTTAACGGTGAATTGTTCAAAGTTTGGCCTTTCATCTTCGTTAAAAAATGCGTAATATACGCCGCCTTGCGAACAGTTAGGGTCACTTCTTTTTCATGCGCATTGGACACCATCAGCTACGTAATCGACTCATCGCTGCACCTATGGCTGGCGTTACCGACAAGCCATTTCGCACCTTGTGTTACGAGAACGGCGCGGGTATGACTGTCTCCGAGATGCTGTCATCAAACCCAGAAGTTTGGGCCAGTGATAAATCCCGGTTGCGTATGGTGCATAGTGACGAGCCTGGAATCCGTGCCGTGCAAATTGCCGGTTGCGATCCTGATGAGATGGCTGCTGCCGCGCGCATTAATGTGGCGTCTGGCGCGCAGGTCATTGATATCAACATGGGCTGCCCGGCTAAGAAAGTGAATCGTAAGATGGCTGGCTCAGCACTGCTGCAGCATCCGTCACTGGTGGAGTCCATCCTCCGTGCGGTAGTGAATGCAGTTGATGTACCGGTTACGCTGAAGATTCGCACCGGCTGGGACAAAGAAAATCGTAATTGTGTAGAGATTGCCCAATTGGCTGAACGCTGTGGCATTCAGGCTCTCACCATTCATGGCCGCACGCGCGCCTGTTTGTTTGAGGGGCACGCTGAATACGACAGCATTCGGACAGTTAAGCAGAGCGTTTCCATTCCGATTATCGCGAATGGTGACATTACTGACCCGCACAAAGCCAGAGCGGTGCTCGACTATACCGGAGCCGATGCTCTGATGGTTGGACGCGCTGCTCAGGGAAGACCGTGGATCTTCCGGGAAATCCAGCATTATCTGGACACAGGGGAGCTGCTGGCACCGAAGCCGCTGGCTGAAGTGAAGCAAATGCTGATTGGACATATACGGGAACTGCACGACTTTTATGGTCATCGCAAGGGATACCGTATTGCTCGTAAACACGTTTCCTGGTATTTGCAGGAAAGTGCTCCTGATGACCAGTTTCGGCGCACATTCAACGCCATAGAGGATGCCAGCGAACAGCTGGAGGCGTTGGAGGCATACTTCGAAAATCTTGCGTAAACGAAATAAAGAGCTGAAAGAACTATGTTCGAACAACGCGTAAATTCTGATGTACTGACCGTTTCTACCGTTAACTCACAGGATCAGGTGACGCAAAAGCCACTTCGTGATTCGGTAAAACAGGCACTGAAGAACTATTTTGCTCAACTGAATGGTCAGGATGTAAGTGATCTGTATGAGCTGGTATTGGCTGAAGTTGAGCAGCCTCTGTTGGACATGGTGATGCAGTACACCCGTGGCAACCAGACCCGTGCAGCTCTGATGATGGGTATCAACCGTGGTACCCTGCGTAAGAAGCTGAAAAAATACGGCATGAACTAATTGTTCTTTGCTGCGCTAACGCCAACCCTCGGGTTGGCGTTTTTGTTTATGCCTCACCAATAGTTTCCCTGCGTTAGCAACGGATGAAACAATTGTCGCGGATATGGTAACGATAGTTGCAATTGCATCCGTGATATTTCGTCTCTCTTACCACACGTCTTTTGCCCCTTTTTAGCGCCTGCTTTGTGCGTCATAACGCCCGCCATGCCGCTTTCCCAGTGATCCTGCACTGTTTCTACCGTAACCCTGCAAACGCATACATTTTATCCTGAGTGATGGCTCACACTGCTTCCACATAGTGAAACTATTTGCACTATTTGTGATCGCGTCGTCTCGTCATGCAGCCTTTTGGTGCGCGATAGTAGCCAAAATTTCTGGATGCGTCCTTTTATTAAAAGATCTTTCCAGTGAATTCAGGATTCTGCAAACCTGGCATTACCTTTGCAGAGTCGTGGATGGCTAACCGCCACAGACAGAAAAAAGCGCACATTAAAGTGCGTGCAAACATAACAACACACGATCTCGCCACACAGGATGCTTTATGAAAAAGATGATGCTTTCCACCCTGGTCGCTGCAGCCTCGCTGTTCGCCGTTACTCAACAAGCGCACGCAGGCACCACGCTGGATGCCATTAAAAAGAAAGGTTTCGTACAGTGCGGTATCAGCGATGGCCTGCCAGGCTTCTCCTACGCTGATGCCAGCGGCAAATTTACCGGAATCGACGTGGATGTTTGCCGCGCTGCTGCGGCTGCGGTATTTGGTGATGCAAGCAAGGTGAAATACACCCCGCTGACGGCTAAAGAGCGTTTCACTGCGCTCCAGTCTGGTGAAGTGGATATCTTGTCTCGTAATACCACCTGGACCTCTTCGCGCGATGGTGGCATGGGCTTCTTGTTCGCTGGTGTGAACTACTATGACGGCATCGGCTTCCTGACCCATAAGAAAGCGGGCCTGAAAAGCGCCAAAGAGCTGGATGGTGCCACCGTATGTATTCAGGCCGGTACCGATACCGAGCTTAACGTGGCTGACTACTTCAAAGCCAACAAAATGCAGTACACGCCAGTGACCTTCGACCGTTCTGATGAGTCAGCGAAAGCACTCGACAGTGGCCGCTGCGATACCCTCTCTTCCGACCAGTCTCAGCTGTATGCACTGCGTGTGAAACTCGGCAAACCAGATGATTTCATCGTGCTGCCAGAAGTGATCTCTAAAGAGCCGCTGGGTCCTGTGGTACGTCGTGGTGATGACGACTGGTTCACCATCGTTAAATGGTCTCTTTACGCCATGCTGAACGCAGAAGAGATGGGCGTGAGCTCTAAGAATGTTGATCAGATGGCGGCCAAACCCACCACCCCGGATATGGCTCACCTGTTGGGTGCAGAAGGTGACTTCGGTAAAGACCTGAAACTTGATAATAAATGGGCTTACAACATCATCAAACAGGTCGGTAACTATCAGGAAGTGTTCGATCGCAACGTGGGTAAAGACAGCGCACTGAAAATCGCGCGTGGCCAGAATGCACTCTGGAACCAGGGCGGCATCCAGTACGCTCCACCAGTACGCTAAGTCTGTTCTGCCAGTCGGGCGCCGCACCCTGCGGTGCCCAAGCGTTTTCTTCACTGAGGTTTCAACATGTCACAACGCCCAACCGTAAAGAGGGATTTTTCGTTTGGTAATCCTACGGTTCGCGCCTGGCTTTACCAGATCATCGCGATTGTGGCCGTGCTTGCTGTGGTGGGATATCTGGTCCACAACACAGTAATCAACCTGGCCAACCGCGGCATCACTTCCGGTTTCGGATTTCTTGAGCGCAATGCCGGTTTCGGCATCGTCCAACACCTGATCGATTACACCGAAGGCGATACTTACGCGCGCGTGTTTATGGTGGGGTTGACCAATACCCTGCTGGTTTCCGCACTCTGCATTGTATTTGCCTCCATCCTGGGCTTCGCCGTGGGGCTCGCGCGTCTGTCTGAAAACTGGCTGCTGCGTAAACTCTCGACCATCTACATCGAGACGTTTCGTAATATCCCACCGCTGCTGCAGATCTTCTTCTGGTACTTTGCGGTGTTGCGTAACCTGCCAGGGCCACGTCAGGCACTCAATGCGTTTGATCTGGCGTTTGTCAGTAACCGCGGTTTGTATATTCCGTGGCCAGAGTATGCACCTGGCACCTGGCCATTCCTGATTGCGCTGGCACTGGCCATCCTCGGCAGCGTTGCACTTTTCCGCTTCAACCGTAAGCATCAATTAAAAACCGGCCAGTTACGCCGCACGTGGCCCGCCGCTGCAGGTTTGATTGTGCTGTTACCCCTGATTGCACACACATTGTTTGGTGCCGCAACGCATTGGGATGTACCAGAACTGCGCGGATTCAACTTCCGCGGCGGCTTTGTGATGATCCCGGAGCTGGCGGCGCTAACGGTGGCGCTTTCTGTGTATACCTCATCGTTCATTGCCGAAGTGATTCGCTCTGGGATTCAGTCGGTGCCGCACGGTCAGAATGAAGCAGCCCGCTCGCTGGGTCTGCCAAATCCTGTCACGATGCGTCAGGTCATCATCCCGCAGGCAATGCGCGTGATCATTCCACCGTTAACCAGTCAGTATCTCAACATCGTGAAGAACTCATCACTGGCAGCGGCCATTGGCTATCCCGATATGGTGTCATTGTTTGCCGGCACGGTGCTGAACCAAACTGGCCAGGCCATTGAAACTATTGCGATTACCATGGCGGTCTATCTGATCATCAGCCTGCTTATTTCACTGCTGATGAACCTTTACAACCGCAAAATTGCGCTAGTTGAGCGATAAGAGAACGGGATCATTATGTCTGTAACCACACACGATACATCGCCTGCACCCAGCAATCCGTTAGGGAAAGCCTGGCTGTGGGCGCGCAAAAATTTGTTCTCAAGCTGGCTGAATACCCTGCTCACGTTGTTCAGCTTTTGGATTATCTGGAGTGTGATTCCACCGGCGCTGGATTGGCTGATTTTCCAGGCCAACTGGATTGGCGAAACACGTGCAGACTGCACCAAAGCAGGTGCATGCTGGGTATTCATCCACGCACGTTTTGGCCAGTTTATGTATGGACTTTATCCGCACGAACTGCGCTGGCGCATTAATCTGGCCTTGGTGGTTGGCTTGGTGTCAATCATTCCCATGTTCATTAAGTCGATGCCACGCCGTGGTCGCTACATTGCCTGCTGGGCGGTGATCTATCCGATCATTGTTTGGCTGCTGATGTATGGCGGGTATCTGGGGCTGGATCGCGTGGAAACCCGCCAGTGGGGCGGTCTGACGCTGACGCTGATTATTGCCTCAATTGGCATCGCTGGTGCGCTGCCGTTGGGGATTCTGCTGGCGCTGGCTCGTCGTTCAAAAATGCCCGTGGTTCGCACCCTGTCAGTGATTTTCATTGAGTTCTGGCGTGGTGTGCCACTGATTACCGTGCTCTTTATGTCATCGGTAATGCTGCCGCTGTTTATGGCAGAGGGCACAACTATCGACAAGCTGGTACGTGCGCTGGTTGGGGTAATTCTCTTCCAGTCCGCTTATGTTGCAGAAGTGGTGCGTGGCGGCTTACAAGCACTGCCAAAAGGGCAAACTGAAGCGGCAGAATCACTGGCGTTGGGCTACTGGAAAACGCAGATGCTGGTTATTCTGCCGCAGGCACTTAAGCTGACCATCCCCGGTTTAGTGAATACCATCATCGCACTGTTTAAAGATACCAGCCTGGTGATCATCATCGGCCTCTTCGATCTCTTCAGTAGCGTGCAGCAAGCCACCGTTGACCCCACCTGGTTGGGCATGTCGACCGAAGGCTATGTGTTTGCTGCCATGGTCTACTGGATTTTCTGTTTTAGCATGTCGCGCTATAGCCAGCATCTGGAGAAGCGCTTCCACACCGGGCGTAAATCGCACTGAGGTTTTACATGACACAAATTATGACTAATGCGGCTGACGCCATGATGATTACGCTCGAAAACGTGAATAAATGGTATGGTCAGTTCCATGTTCTCAAAGATATTAACTTGCTGGTAAAACCCCGCGAACGCATTGTTCTTTGTGGGCCTTCCGGATCCGGGAAATCAACGACTATTCGTTGCATCAATCATTTAGAAGAGCATCAACAAGGTCGTATCGTAGTAGATGGCATCCATCTTAACGATGATGTGCGCAATATTGAGCGTGTTCGTACCGAAGTCGGCATGGTATTCCAGCATTTCAATTTGTTCCCGCATCTTACTGTGTTGCAAAACTGCACGTTGGCACCGATTTGGGTGCGCAAGATGCCGAAGAAAGAAGCGGAAGAGTTAGCGATGCACTATCTGCAACGCGTGCGTATCGCGGAACATGCCCATAAGTTTCCAGGGCAGTTGTCAGGAGGGCAGCAACAACGTGTGGCGATCGCGCGTTCACTGTGTATGAAACCGAAAATCATGCTGTTCGATGAACCGACCTCAGCACTCGATCCAGAAATGGTGAAAGAGGTTCTCGATACAATGATTGGTCTGGCAGAAGATGGTATGACGATGTTATGCGTGACGCATGAGATGGGCTTTGCGCGTACTGTGGCGGACCGAGTGATCTTTATGGATCGCGGAGAGATTGTTGAGGAAGCGCCGCCGCAGGAGTTCTTCGCGAATCCTAAATCAGAACGTACACGCGCCTTCCTTTCTCAGGTCATCCATTAATATCAAATGAGTGACTTAAGCCTCTGCGCCATCTGGCAGAGGCTTTTTTATGCTCGTCGTATTACGACGCATCCACTCTTTCGTCGTGTTTTCCGAGTGTTAAGCCTGTTTGCGTAGTTTTAAGCCTACGCGCGTAGTTTTTAACATACAAAAAAGCCCTGAACTTTCGTTCAGGGCTTCTGTGTTTGATGCCTGGCAGTTCCCTACTCTCGCATGGGGAGACCCCACACTACCATCGGCGCTACGGCGTTTCACTTCTGAGTTCGGCATGGGGTCAGGTGGGACCACCGCGCTAAAGCCGCCAGGCAA
>NZ_VWXC01000044.1:0-9551 GCF_011752685.1 Candidatus Pantoea communis | reverse complement strand
CGAACTCAGAAGTGAAACGCCGTAGCGCCGATGGTAGTGTGGGGCCTCCCCATGCGAGAGTAGGGAACTGCCAGGCATCAAACAAGTGAAGAAACCCTGAACGAAAGTTCAGGGTTTTTTTACGTCTATATAACGCTGAAATTGCATGCAATCGCCCTAATTTCACCCCAAAATCCCTTACTAATCACAAATTAGCACCTTCAACGTCATCCAATTCCCGAAACCGCCCAACACGTGCTTTACTGAATCCTTTGGCATTAATTTATCGCAAGGAAATGAGGTAAGACATGACCGACTCACTACAACAAAAAGTGGCACCATCTGAATCAACGATAAACAGCAAACAGCGCATCTGGGCGATTGTTGGCGCATCATCAGGCAATCTGGTCGAATGGTTTGATTTCTACGTTTACTCCTTTTTCTCACTCTATTTCGCGCATGTATTCTTCCCGGCAGGCGATACCACTACGCAGTTACTGCAAACAGCAGGCGTATTCGCTGCTGGATTTTTGATGCGTCCGATTGGTGGCTGGCTGTTTGGCTATATCGCCGATCGCCATGGACGTAAAAACTCAATGCTGATTTCTGTCTGCATGATGTGTTTAGGATCCCTAGTGATCGCCTGCCTGCCAGGGTACGGCGAAATTGGCGTAGCGGCACCGGTGATCCTGCTGCTGGCGCGTATGTTTCAAGGGTTGTCAGTGGGAGGAGAGTATGGCACCAGCGCCACTTACATGAGTGAAGTCGCTTTAGAGGGCCGTAAAGGATTTTACGCATCATTCCAGTATGTGACGCTGATCGGCGGGCAGCTGTTAGCGGTTCTTACCGTGGTGGTGCTGCAACAGATCCTCAGCGACGAAGAGTTGCGCAGTTGGGGTTGGCGTATCCCCTTCTTCCTTGGCGCCGTGCTGGCTGTGGTCGCTCTGTGGCTGCGTCGCTCACTGAATGAAACCTCCGAGAAAAAGAATCGGGAACATAAAGATGCGGGCAGCGTTATGGGTTTGCTGCGCAATCACTCACGCGCATTTCTGAAGGTATTGGGCTTTACTGCCGGCGGTTCACTGAGCTTCTACACCTTTACCACCTATATGCAAAAGTATCTCGTCAACACGGCTGGGATGGATGCACGCAGTGCCAGCGGATTGATGACTGCTGCATTGTTCGTCTTCATGCTGATTCAGCCGATCGTTGGAGCGCTTTCAGATAAGATCGGCCGTCGATCCTCGATGATGATCTTTGGTGCGGGTGCAGCGATCTGTACCGTACCGATCCTGATGATGCTGCAAAATGTGCAGAGCGGTTGGGCCGCATTTGCACTGATCATGCTGGCGCTGATTATCACCAGCTTCTATACCGCCATCAGTGGCATTCTGAAAGCAGAAATGTTCCCGCCAGAAGTGCGCGCGCTAGGTGTTGGCTTATCTTATGCGGTGGCTAATGCGATCTTTGGTGGTTCGGCCGAGTATGTCGCTTTACTGCTGAAGAAAGAGGGGATTGAAACCAGTTTCTTCTGGTATGTGTCGGCGATGGGGGCATTGGCCTTCGTTATTTCCCTGATGCTCCATCGCAAAGGGAAGGGCATTGCACTGTGATTATTGGCTCAAATTCCACAATGCAACGCCAGTCGCGGCTCCAGCCACATCATAGCTGAGATCTTTCCAGCTCCAGCCGCTCCCCGAGGAGCGGCTGTCATACAACTCTTTTCCTACGCCAAAACTCAGCGAGAGCAAAAAACCAAAACGTAAGTTTTGCCCACGGCCCTGATGTTGATGCTGGGAAATTTCGCTGCCGGCAGCGGCAAGTGCAGCAGAAGAGAAGAAGTGTTCGGCTTTGTCTTTACCAGTCCAGTTATCCTGCGCCACATGCGCACATCCACTACAGAGTAAAGTCATGCAGAGGATGAGCGCACGCATCGGCTAGAGTAAGCGACTGATAAGACGGTCAATACGGATACGGCGTAGACGACGGATTAACTTACGTACTTTCGCCGGATAGTCAGAAATACTCTCTAATTCGCGGAAGTGCTGAACCGTCGTAGTATGTTCACGAATCAACGCCAGCTCTTTCTCGCGCTGTTCTGCCAGCTCATTCTTCGGATCATGGATAAGCACCGCATTTTCCAAATCCAGTCGCCAGGCGCGCGGATTAAGGTTATTACCGGTAATCATCATCCACTCGTCATCCACCCAAATGCCTTTCAGGTGATAACTGTTTTCGCCGTCTTTCCACAAACGCACCGTCAACTGGCCGTTATTGACGTAATACTGCAAACGGCTCAGAAAGCGTCGCAGGTTGATCTCATACAGATAGGGCAGTGCGCCGATGATTTTAAACGGCTGATCAGGCGGGATGTAGAAATCGTTGGCGGTTTTATCGCCCACGATGATCTCCACTTCTTTACCCTGACGCAGCAGGTGGATCAGATTACGCACCAGGATCGCTGGCAGGTTGAAGTAAGGCGTGCACAGCGTCAGTTTACGCTCGGCGCACGGCATCAAATGGAAGATGGTTTTATTGAGCAGACTGCGTTTGCCAAGGCCCACCAGTGGCGTGACCGCCAGTGACTCATTGTCGGCGTTCCCCGAGAACTGATAGTTAAAACTGCGCAAATCCTGACGGAATTGACGTGTTTCGTTTTTGATCTCAGGACTGGAGGGGCGCTCGGTTTGGTCGAGGCGATTAACCGCGTCGGACTGCTTAAGATTTTCGCAAATCCACGCGTACATGGTGTCAGCCAATTGTGGATTGCGGATTAGCTGATAGCGATCATAGCGATATTTATCATGCTGATGCAGATAAACATCATTCAGGCTGGCGCCGCTATACAGTAAGGTGTCATCAATAATGAAGCCTTTCAGATGCAGTACGCCAAGTGCTTCACGCGTGTTAACGGGAATGCCATACACTGGAATAGCGATATCGGGATGCTGTGCTGCCATCTCGCAATACCAATCAGCGTTGGTCAGTCCACGAGCGGCGCCAATTCGACCACGCTGCGCACGATGCCAATCCACCAGAATGCTGACATCCAGCTCCGGACGTGCCTGACGCGCAGCATAAAGCGCCTGCATTATGCCACGCCCGCCGTCGTCGTTCTCGAGATAGAGCGCGGCGATGCAAATGCGTTTTTCCGCCGTCGCGATTTTCGTCAGCAGGGTTTCACGAAACTCGGCAGGCGAGTAGAGCGTGGTCACATCCGACACGGATTGTGACAGTTTAGGCAGCTGTGCGAGGTGTTGTTGGTGTTTATTGCGTTTAAATTTAGACAACATCACAGTGCACTTCTTCTCTGTTCATTGCATGGCCTTTTGCCATCAAATCATGATCCTAACGGTAAATAATAACATCAACCGGCCTGATAAGGAGGATTTTTACCTTTCTGTACAGGATATCATCACGCCTCACCGAGCGGTAAATTCAGGCTGACAATGCCATCATCCAATTGAATATTCACACGAAAATTCAGTTTTCGTGCCAGCGTAATCATGCCCGTGTTGTGTGGCATGGTGATACCGTTCAATTGTTGCAGACCATGATCGCGGGTATAGCGGATCATCTTTTCCAGCAAACGTCTGCCCATCCCGAGTCCTTTCAGATCGGAGCGCACCAGCACCGAAAATTCCGCATCAATGTTATCGGCATCCGAGATCGCACGCGTCACACCAATAATCTCATCATTCCCGTCGTGCTGTCGTACTGCAACAATCGCCATTTCCCGGTCATAATCGATTTGGGTCATATTGGCGAGGTCTTCATGGGTAAACTCATTGATTTCGCTGAAATAACGGTAATAGAGATCTTCTTTCGTCACCTGAGCGATAAATGCGCGCAGCTGTGGTTCATCCTCGGGCAAAATTGGGCGAAACAGGCAATACTGTCCATCTTTCAACTGCACCTGTTCTTCAAGATGATGCGGGTAAGGGCGAATCGCCAGACGCGCTTCGTTATCACCGGTAAAGGGCGCGAGTTGCAGCGTGACATCCAGCAAGGTGAATTCATTAGCGGAGGCCAGCAGCGGATGGATATCCAGCCGCTGGATCTCAGGGCAATCCACGACCAGGTTTGAAACCTGCACCAGCAATTGGCTCAGCCCGGCAATATCCAGTGGACGCAACGCACTGCGACTGCGCACTTTGCCGCTCTTCATCGCCTGAATCACCAGATAACGCGCCAGCGTCATGTTCAATGGGGGGAGTGCGACAGCCGCCTGTTTATCGGCCTGCCACTCTACGCCGCCTTCACCCAGCATAATGATGGGACCAAACAGCGGATCTTGCTCCACTACCACGCGTAATTCCTGCGCACCCGCACGATTCGCCATGCTTTGTACCAGCAATCCATCAATTCGGGCTTGAGGATGGGTGTGGCGCACGCGATCAAATATCGCTTCAGCGGCCTGCTCGACCTCCTCACAACTGCGCAGATACAGCATCACGCCCTGAACTTCTGATTTGTGTGGAATATCCGGCGACCGCAGCTTAAGCGCCACCGGATAACCAATCTGATCGGCAATAGTGGCGGCCTCACGGCTGTCACTCGCAATCCAGGTCGGTAGCGTCGACAAACCATATGCTTGCAGCACCGGCTGCACTTCGTGGGTATCCAGGGTGGTAATCCCCTGATCCAGCGCTTGTTGAATCAGTAGGTGCGCCTGCGTACTATTTTGCGTCAGGCCGATCGGCAAGGCGGGGGTTTCACGCAGTTGCTTCTGGTTACGGCGATATTCGACCTGGTGCATGAAAGCGGTCACCGTGCCTTCCGGTGTGCGCCAGGTGGGGATTCCGGCCTGAGTGAAAGCACGACGAGCGGCTTGTGACGAGTATTCGCCACACCAGTTAGTGAGAAGTGTCACCTGTTTACCGCGCGGATGTTTTGCCACTGCCGCAATAATTTGCTCGGCCGTTTCGGTGGCGGGAGACACGGCGCTCGGGGCATGGATAATCATTAATGCATCGAGTTCATGGCTATCCAGTAGTTGTTCAATGCAGGCAACATAGCGCGCTGGGGTGGCATCGTCCTTGAGATCCAGCGGATTACCGCGGCCAACGCCTTCGGGCAACAACGTGGTCAAGGCTTGTAAAGTCTCATCACTCAGCGTAGCCAGTTTGCCATTACGCGCGTACAGCTCATCCAGTGCTAAGGCAGCGGGGGCTGCGCCATTGCTGATGATCATCAATCTATCCCCTCGCAATGGACGCATATGGCTCAGCGATTCCACCGCTGAAAACAGTTCATGCGTGTCCTGCACGCGCAATAATCCGGCGCGTTGGATCGCCGCATCCCATGCCGCATCCAGGCCACTGAGTGTGCCAATCATCGCCTGTGCCTGATGGCTGCGACCGCTTTTGATCACCAGAATCGGTTTATTGCGTGAGGCGCTACGAGAGGCCGAAACGAAGCGGCGCGCATCACTGAGATGCTCCAGATAGAGCAGAATAGCGCTGGTTTTACCGTCACGCGCCAGGAAATCCAGCAAGTCATCAACATCAATATCCAGACTGTCGCCCAAAGCGATAAACCAGGAGAAGCCGAGATTGCGCTGCTGAGCCCAATCAAGAATGGTGTTGGATACCGCAGCGGATTGAGAAATAAAGGCAATGCAACCTTTTGCGATCGGCACCGGCGAGAAGCTGGCGTTTAATCCTTGCCACGGGGCCAGCAATCCCAGACTGTTCGGGCCGAGCAGGCGAATTTGCCACTGGCTGGCGCAGGCTTTCAACTCTTCAAGCTGACTGGCGGGCGAGGAGAGAATGATGCAGGCTTTGCAGCCTTTTTCACCCAGCTGCTGCAGCAGCTCCAGATTGCGTTTGGCATGAGTACAGATAATGGCGAGATCGGGTGCGAACGGCAGGTTGGCAATATCCGGCCAGGCCAGCACACCGCTCACGGCTTTATACTTCGGCGTGACCGGCAGCACCGGACCGCTAAATCCGCCAGCCAGCAAATTACGCATCATAAAGTAGCCGGCGCGCCCCGGTGTAACTGACGCACCAATCACCGCGATTGATTTAGGTCGTAACAGTGCTTCCAGTCCGCGTTGGCTCATCATCCGCTCCCGACATCAAGATTGGCATGATTGTAAACGCTTTTTACTCTGCTTGCCGACTCGCCGATCGCAGGCTGAGGATCTCTTTTAGGTTCCAGCGCTTTAAATGGCCGATGTACTGCATATTCTGCTCGCTATGCCATGCTGAGACATCTCCATCACGCAGATGCATGAGATCAGCCGGACTGACCCAGCTCGCCTGTCCCTGAAGTAGCTCGACGCCTGCATGGCGATATCCTGCGATGACGAATTCTGAGCAGAAGAAGCGATTGGCTTGAGGATCGTCAACGTCGGCGAGTTGCACGCGCGCTAATGCAGTAAGACAGGCACTGCGTAGATTTTCATGCATTAGCGGCAGCTCGCAGACGCGGCGCGAAACCATAAACGGCATGAACATCACGATACCTTTGAAATTGTATTTTTTGCCTTGTTGCTGGTGGGCAAATTCGCGCAACAGCGAGCTTTGGTCTTGAGTGAGGCTGGGCACGCGTAGCACCAACACATTATTACTCTCCTCAATAGCCTGTTGCAGCGGAATGATTTTGACACCACTGCCCACGGCTTCCGCCACTTGCCGATCACCCAGGTAGATTGCGGCATGGCTGACACCGCTGAAGCTAATCAGGCGAATGCCCCAGGATTGAGGCGAGGTGGCGGAGGAGAGCAGCAAATCACCGGGCTGCAATTCAGCAACACTAATGATGCCACCTGGGCGTGTGCTAACGGATTGTAACTGCAGTGGGTAAGGGCGGTCAGTTTGCGGTGCCGTGCTGCAGCCCGCTATCAGCAGCACAACAAGCCACCAGACTTTCATAGCGCATCATCCTTATGTTGGGAGCCAACTCCATGGCGATGTGCGACTATAAATCAAACGGACGAGTTAAAAAATCAGGCGATCCTTACAGCATGCTTTCCTGGTAGTGCACAGGATGATGCGGCTTGCCTGCCAAATAAGCGTGGCGGAAATGCTCAAAATGCTGCTTTAACGCGCTTGCTGCCTCAACATCGCCAGCCTGTTCCAGCAGCGCGGCGGCCACTTCAGCGGTACAGTGCTGGCCCTCGCCGTGCGCTTCCCGCAGCGTGTAGCGCGACGGTGTGGAAACGTTGAGTGACATCACCGGGAACGCATCCAGCCAGGGGCTTTTGCGGAACATTTTGCGGGCTTCGGTCCAGGTGCCATCCAGCATAATAAATAGCGGTGGTTTGCCGGTGAGCGGAGGTGTGGTGAGGACTTCCCTGCCTGCATCGGCATACGAGCCCGGAAATACTACCAGTGGCTGATAATCGGTGGTTTGCACTGCTGCGAGCATCGCTTCATCAGGTTCGGTGCGTGACCAGCCAAACGCCAGCGTATCAGGCAGGATATCGGCAATCAGGCGTCCGGTATTGCTCGGCTTCATCGGCTCGGTATCGAACATCACCAGGCAAAAACGGCTGCGTGCTAGCTGCGGTTGCAGCGTGGCACACAGGCAATTTTTTTGCGGCAACAGACAACGCTGGCAACGCAACACGCGATTGCCACGGGCAAGAAACGGGCGCGTAGCGCGTGCTAAACGTTGCGCACGTAAGCGCAGAACGGCATTTTCAGACATAGAATCGCAGGCAGGAAAAAACGCCAGTTTAAATGAAGGCTAACGGCAAGGCCAGCACAGGGGCTGGCCTGAGGTGCTTAAAGTGATTCGTCGAGCCACTCATTAAACGGCGCTTTGGGCATTGCCCCGTTTAACATGTCGACCATCTCACCTTTTTTGAACACCATAATGGTCGGGATACTGCGGATGCGGAAGCGTGAGCTGAGTGCCGGTTCGGCTTCCGTGTTCACTTTCACAAAGCGCACTTTACCGCGGCGTTCGTCAGCGACATCCTTAAAAACAGGCGCGAAGTTCACGCACGGACCGCACCACGGCGCCCAAAAGTCGACCACCACGGGCAGATCGTCCTGCAAATATTTATCCAGCGTGGCTGCCGTGGCATTCACGACTTCACCATTGAACAGCTCGTCGCCACAGCGACCACACTTGGCGCCATCGGCAATACGTTCCTCGGGAACGCGGTTAGTTGCCTGACAGGAGGCACATACAGTATTCATCGTCACCTCAAACCGGACCTGTAAATGTTATGATTGCCGAACATTATGAAAAGGTTGAGTGCTATGCTCAATCTGGATTGCCCAATAGGTTCAATAGTTGATAGCTAAGCTCCAGCACATCAGGTAATCTTCGCGCTCTCAATGCAGGAGGAATAAATGAACGACGAATTTAAAGGCAAAAGCGGCAAGGTAAAAGTGATGTATGTACGTGATGAGGATGCAGGCCAAAAGCCAAATCCCCGTACCGGCAAAGGCGGCCGTCCTGCTGCGCGCCAGGAAGATAATCGTCGTTCTGGTCCTCGTACTGCACGTAATAATGAAGAAGGTGGTCGCAGCAGTGCAGGTGGACGCGGAACGCCCGCACGTGATGCACGCAATGCTGACCGCGGTCGCAGCTTCGGTCGTCGCGATGATCGTGATGACAATCGCAGCTTTGGTGATTCACCGTGGCGCACCGTTTCACGCCCACCGGTTGCGGACGATAGCCAGATTGATGAGGCAGCGAGCAATAAGCCGGTCATCGACCCCGAGCAGATTCGCCGTCAGCGTCAGGAAGAGACGCGCGTTTATGGCGAAAATGCCTGCCAGGCGCTGTTTGCCAGCCGCCCAGAGAGCATTGTACGTGCCTGGTTTATCCAGAGCGTCACCCCGCGCTTCCGCGAAACGCTGCGTTGGTTAGCGGCCAACCGTAAAGCCTACCACGTGGTGGATGATGCCGAGCTGACTAAGGCTTCAGGCACCGAACACCACGGCGGCGTGTGCTTCATCATCAAGAAACGTATGGGCATGGAAGTCTCTGAGTGGCTGAAAAAAGCGGATGCCAGGGATTGCGTGCTGGCGCTGGAAGATGTCAGCAACCCGCACAATCTCGGTGGCATCATGCGTAGCTGCGCACACTTCGGTGTGAAAGGTTTGCTGGTTAACGATGCTTCCCTGCTGGAATCAGGTGCGGCAGTACGTACTGCCGAAGGTGGCGCAGAACATGTGCAGGCCATCAGCGGTGAAAGTTTTGCCAGCGGTCTGGAAGCCTTCCGCAAAGCGGGTTACACCATCGTGACGACTTCAAGCCATGAAGGCACGCCGCTGGCGAAAGCTGAGCTGCCAGCCAAAATGGTGTTGGTACTGGGGCAGGAGCGTGAAGGTCTGTCCGACAGCGCCTTCCAGCAGGGTGATATCAGCCTGTCGATTGGCGGTACCGGCAACGTTGAGAGTCTTAACGTCTCCGTGGCGACTGGCATTCTGCTCGCCGAATGGTGGCGTCAGAACGCATAAAAGAAAACGGGCCTTCGGGCCTAATGCCGATCAGTTAAGGATCAGTTGAACGATCCAGTGGCTGTGTAAGAATCCGGAAACGCTTCGTTTCCGGATTTTTTTATGCAGCTCAGTCAGGCCCTTGATATCGTCTCTCGTTACGAT
>NZ_VWXC01000043.1:0-11787 GCF_011752685.1 Candidatus Pantoea communis | reverse complement strand
CAGGCGTAAAGGCTGTGGGTGGTGATATCGAGACGTGTTGCAACGCTGGAAACAGAATGACCACGCTCAACAACCTGTTTGACTGCTTCAATTTTAAACTCTGCAGGATAACGCTTACCGCTCATGGACACCTCTCTTTAAGTCATCTTAAATGACTCAGAGGTGTCTGTTAAACCCGTGGCGATTCAGCCATGACAGTGATGGGAAAACTGACGGATTGGATGGAAGACTATAATAACTGGCATCCCCATAAAGGGCTGAAAATGCAGTCCCCCAGGGAATACAGAAGTTCGCTGCTGGCTATAAATTAACCGCGTCCGTCTTAGCGGGGGCAACTCCATCACAGCGCATCGAAGCTGGAGAAGAAATACCTGAGCCGTGTAAGCTGCTGTTAAAGCTCTCCATCCCATCAACTACCGAGAAAGCGCAGGAAGGCGTAGCGATGCTGCGTGCCACCCTGAAGCGAGGTAAATCATGAGCAGGCACGCCTAAAACCAACCCAATGGCGATGATTGCTCTCAAAGCGGAGCGGGGTATGTTCGCAACGCAAAAAATCAATAAGTTCTGCTTTACGTTTCAAAGTGTGAATTTGACTTGCACTTTACCGGTAACATCTTATTTTCAGAAGGTACGCTCAATACACACAAACTGAAGAGGGATATTTATGGCTAAGCATCATTTTCTGAAATCACTTGAAATTACAGCAATTGTAATTTTCGCGCTGGTATTGGCTTACTTAGCTATTACCGGAATCTTATCATCAATGGGCATTGATCACTCCTGGGCTTACCCTCACCGATAAGTAAATCAAGCACTAGGGAAATCAAGAAAAAATTAAAAATAAACTAATTAAACTATATGGCCGACATCTCAAATAGTGGGGTTCGGTTGCACAAATCGAACTTCCTCGCCGTGGGGCAGCAGTTACTCCCTTTGCTCGAATCTGGCGACTGCTACCGGCTAATCCTCAGGCCGTGGAAAGAAAAACGTAGCCTTTCACAGAACAGCCTCATCCATATGTGGTTTGGCGAAATCAGTGAATACCTCATCTAGTTTGGTCGTATCGACGCCACACCTGATTGGGTAAAGCGCAACCTCAAACGCACTTACCTTGGCTGCGAAGAGATTACCTATACCGACTTCGTTACCGGCGAGAAAGTCACCTCCTATGAACCACGCCATACATCCAGCCTTGATACAGGAGATATGCACTTCTTCCTCAATCAGGTTGAGCAGTGGTGCGCGCAGTTCCGGCTGGCGCTGACCATTCCGCACGGTAGCGAATATCAAAAACTAAAGGACAATCAAAATGCCTAAGAAAACATGGTCAGATAAGGATCTGGCTTACATCGAGCGCGTCGCCGGAAAGGTTCCTGTGCCCGTTATGGCAGCCGCGATAAATAAATCGGTGTCAGCTGTTACAGGTAAGGCCCACTCGCTTGGGCTAAAGCTGAAGGTATCAGAAATCATCTTCAATAAATATTGGCCCGATTACGCGCATAAGGATCGCACAGACGAAGCGTCATAATTCACCACGTTTTCTCTGTAATAGCTTTAAAACTTCCGGGTCCGTATGAATATGAATTAGGGCCAGATGTTATCATGTGGAGAAAATCTGATGAAATCAGGACTTGAAGCAGGTTTCGTTGCCTTGGTGATTGAATCAGTGAATCCAGAGAATGTCGGCAAGTCTGTAACATTACTGAGTTGGTTCGAGGCTGGAGAATTTTTTAACGCTCAAGATGGTACCCGTGGACAAATGCCCTCTAACACAGGCGGCTGGCTGTGTGTCGGTGACATTGTATGTGTTGGCAAAATGTACGTCTCGCTAAGAGATTTCAGAAATTATGGCTGGTGTATTTTCCCATCCATATACCTTATGCCGCTCAAGGGCGACGACGTCAGATATTATGATGACCGCAATAAGGAGAGGTGCAATGCCTGAAGAAAGGAAAGCACCAAAGGTGCGTAAATGTCGAATATGCAAAAAGCGCTATAAGCCTCTTACTCTTTATCAGTGGTGGTGTAGCGAAGAGCACCAGGACGAACTGATAAAGCAACTCACAACAGCAGCCAGAAAGAAACGAATACAGCAGCAGGAGCAGGTCAGGAAGATAGAAGCACAGCAGGAAAAACGTCACCTCAAGATCCGCAAGTTAGCACTTAAGCCCCTCAGCCACTTTCACAAACAAGCTCAAGCCGCCTTCAACGAGTTTATCCGCACACGCGACGCCGACGATCCATGCATAAGCTGCGGTCGCTTTCACGATGGAAAATATGACGCTGGTCATTACCGCACTCGCGGGGCATCGCCGGCCACACGTTATGACGAAACCAACTGCCATAAGCAGTGCGTTCCCTGCAATCAACATCTCTCAGGAAACATCGAAAACTACACGCCAAACCTGATTAAGAAAATCGGGCAGGATGCTTTCGATCTCTTGATGGGCCCGCACCCGGTGGTTAAGTGGACGCGTGAAGAGTTGCAGGAACTAGCGTCGCACTACCGGCAGAAAACCAGAGAGCTAATAAAGCAATCAGAGGCGGCATGACCTGGTTAACCAGATTACTCAGCCGGGTTTACCCCTATCAACCCATCCAGATACTGAGTAAGCGTCCCCAGCTGCCCGGCAAGCCCTACAAAAATCACCAGACGGAGAAAGAAATGATCGCCGATTACCTTCGAGAAAAATGGCGGTTGCTCAGAATGTACCGCTCACGAAATACCTTCCCGGTCGATTACCGAATTATCAAGCACATCGCCAAAATCATGGGGATGAAACATGCGCATTGAACGAGACTTCCAACAAATCGTCAGGCTTGCGGGTGTGCGCAGCGCTGCCGACATGCGACGATTGTTTGGTAATGGAAGGAAGACCATCAATTCATCGCAACAGGCATGGGTTCGCCACATGCTCACAGTGTGGGGTCAGCATCTGGGTAATGAAGATTACGATCGCGGAGAAGTAAACGTTATGGGCCGCCTTATGATGCGTTGCGAATGGAGTGAGCAGCAGGGCAGACAGATTGAGAAAATCGTGTCAGAGCTTCATTGTGAAGGTTTGCGCGGCGAAGAGTTATTCCGCAAAGCCCGTGACCTGCTAATCCCTCAATCAGCAACGGCAAGCATCATTGCTCTAGCCAAAGAATCAGATGATGCTGCCTTTGTTGAATTAGTTATGGTGAAAACATTCGGTAAGGACAACCCGATTAAAAACATAGCCAGATTACGATATTGCAAACGCAAGAGCGTGCAAAACATCGGTGCATCCATGATCTATTTCACGGGTATCAGCACTAAGGAAGCCCGCGACAGAATGGAATGGGTGCTGGATATTCTTGAGGGGGAAATGTTTTATGCGATCAAACGCGAAATGGAGAATTTAATTCCCTAAAATAAGGAGTGAAGAGAATTGATGGCACGAATAGCTAAAGACAAAGGGCATGCGACCTGGCATATTCACTTTACGCTCGGGAAGCAAAGCGGACTGAGCAGTTCCATCATAAGTGAGTGATTAAAAGCGCCACGGTTACCAGCCGTAGGTGTTTTTTTTATTTACTAAAATCATATAGTTTCAATCGAATGCTAAATTCTCTTAGCTACAACGAATCCCCCTGAGCGGAGGGGCAGAACAATCGAAGTGCGTTAACATGCGGGTGTCGTTGATTGTTTACGAGCCTACCGGGAGGCACCCGGCGCTGTAGCGACTATAATGCTTTCGTTGTCTGCTGGCTTAAATCATCCTTTGATAGTAATCCGGCATGTCAATTAATCCGCCGTTAGCTTATTGGAAAGAGCGCTGGCTCTAATGCCAGAGGACGGGGTTAAATTCCTTGACGGCGGACCTCTCCATCTCATGAATGCCTGAAAAAACGTATAAGCGTCAGGTGTCAGGTCATATAATTAAGATAAAAAACTTCACTTAAGTAATGCTTAACTATATGCTGGGTTTAATGCGGTGAATCACGTCTAGCGGCGTGGCAACAGTCAAAGCTCTGGAGGGCTGTCTGAGCAAGCGGGTAAGGGGACTGTACCTTACTCACCGTCTAACGAGCGGCACCGCAGATAAGCCATAATGCTTCAGCAAAGCATGGCTCACTTCGGTGGGCCTTTTTGAAAAAAAAGATCCCGAAATGATAAGTTCCGGGATAAAAATTCAAGTTTCTTCAAGAGATTGGGTAGTACCCGCTGAGTAATATACGCGTAATCAGTTCAAATACCTTAAGCACATTCTTAATCAAAGCTTTTGACGTCGTTTTTTCGAATTCCTGACGTTATACATCGATGATTCTGTCAGGCGGTAAATTCAGTTAGCTTATTCCGGATTTGTGCCAGCACGGCTTAACTACGATATTGATAGATGGAAACTACTTAGCTCTCCTGTACGTTGTAAAACACTATCAATGTTGAAATGCTGATGAATGCAGCTAGTATTGATTGTGTATCATCTCAATGCGCCACATCTAACGATGGATTGTTACCCAATCATTGACGATAAACGGGCGCACCAAATTCAGGGCACTACTCAGGTGGTGCCTTTTTCAATTAAGATTCTTGACTTCAAAAAAAGAGTTTTTGTTAAAAATAAATCGACTGATGTGTTTCATTCGCTAGTCCAATCTTTCATCTCGCATATCAGGCCGGAAGCCCCTTCTCAACCGAAGGGGCTTTTTGTTTGCGTAAAGCTTCCTAGGGTTCCAATGAGGAATACGCGATCGCCAAATGCGTCAGGGTTTATTATTTTTGTCTTATGTTCTAGATTGTTATCAATGCGGTGAATCCCTCTAAGCGATGGGGCGACAGCTATCACTCTCCTGAGTGGCAACAAGCCTAATAGCGGGTAAGGCTGGCTGGACTTACTCACCGGGAGGCACCCGGCACCGCAGACATTTTCAAAGTCGGAACGAATCCCCCTATGCGGCGGGGCATCAGCTAAGAGCCAACGCAAGTTTGCGGATGAAGGTAGCTGTACTTCATTCACCGGGAGGCACCCGGCGTTCCGGCGACCTGCTAATATGAGAATATTGCTATGAATCCCCCTAAGCGGAGGGGCTAAGCCACAGGGCACGTGAAAGACTGAAGCGATTCAGATTGTGACTTTTCTGAATCACCGGGAGGCACCCGGCATAGCAATTTCTAATGCATAGCCACCCTACCTGTGCTGAAGGACATTTTTCAAAACTTCACTCTGGGAAGGGAAGCCTAATTCCGGGTTGGGCTTATTGGATTTATTCAGTTGAAGCCCCAGGCGTCAAGTCAACCTGCTATTATGAAATCATTGCTATGAATCCCCCTATGCGGAGGGGCGACAGCTGCACTCCCAGAATCGGTCTCAAGCGGTAAGTATTAGCTGGTACTTATCACCGGGAGGCACCCGGCATAGCAATCCCCAATCTGATTATCTAAAGGCTCGCTCTGGCGGGCCTTTTTTTTGCCTCTTCCAGTCAGTGAAAACTCACCGAGTTTTCCTGAGTTTTAGCGGGCGTCCCTTCTCCTGACTATAGACAGCACCGACCCAATGGGAGGTGTGTATGAGTATCGATATGAGCAAAATTGCCACGGGCGCTGCTTACGGCGCTTCCTCGGGCACAATTGCTGTTGGATTGCTAACCCGATTAAGTCCTGATGAGTGGAGCGCGGTTGGTGTTCTTGCTGGCATCGTGGTCGCGGTCATCACTATTGGAATCAACTGGTATTACAAACGCAAGGCCACTCTGGCCCCTAACGTTTCCAATTGCATTTTCGGGAATTACCAGCGTAGTGGTATCGAACGGGGATGGAGTAGTTGGCAATCTTAATATGAACGTACTAAACGCACTTAGAACTTCCGGCTTTGACTGTCGGGTTTATAACTACGGTGGAGCACAGACTGGAGCTGTCCGCATAAATTATATTGCTACAGGCGTTGTAAATATTTAAGAGGTTTTTATGTCAGAAGAAATAATTGAAAATCAGCATGAGGTAAGTGGTGGTGATGCGGGAAATATAAAGTATTACTATGCTGGTCAAGGATTTTACTCAAGCGATGTAATTGCCACAGCAATAGTAAATGGTTTCACGATGAACGACCTGATTGAAATTAGTAGGGAAGATTATAACGCCTGGTTTAGCCCTCCAGAAGGTAAATACGGAGCATGGGTTGATGCTAGGCCAGTTATAATTGATATTCCCAATCCGGATTATCAAGAGATTGCAGAATCGAAAAGAAAAGCACTGCTCGATGAAGCTACACAGGCAATCACTGTAGGGCAGACCAAGCTTTTGATGGGACGCAAACTGAGCGGTGATGAAACTGAATCACTAAATGCCTGGATGGATTACATTGACGCTCTGAACGATACCGACATCAGTGTTGCACCTGATATACAGTGGCCGACAAAGCCAACTCCTTAAAAAAGCCCTGGCGACGGGGCAGATATGTACCGCGCCCGTCTTGAAGCAGACTACGGGGTGGGTGATTAAAGGTTAGTCGCTCACACTGATCCCCTCCACCTAAATTCGTTTTACCGTGCCTCCCCCCCATGCAACATGCGTAAAAAAGCACGCTCAGTGGCGGGCAAAATGTTTCATGGCAGGATTAACCTGCAAACTCGTACGCTAACGCGCAACATCTTGTATGCGTGTAGCTCTCTTAGGCTAAGACTGTGTAAAGTACAGTGATGTGGGAATGCTCTTACAGGTTGTGAGGTTAGGATTGTTCTGTGCTAGAGCATAAAAAACCCGGCACGGTGGCCGGGCACTGACTAACTCTGTGGCTGACCAACCGGGCCTTTGCCCAGCGGGCCGCCAGGTGCTGATTCGCCGCTTGGTGCATGCGGTCGACCATCATGGCCTACTGCAGGGCTTTCATGATGGCATCCTGCCAGCGTCACAAGGCCTGTAATAATGATTAATCCGCTTAAAAACTTCTTCATAATTTCCCCAGTCCATGAAAACAACGGTATGTTGCTAATAAAGCTTAGGTTTTCAAAATCATTTGTCAAAATCAGAGCAATTAAAAAAGTAAATTTCGTTATGCGCCAAGGGCTTTACAAAAACCTCACGTTAACGATCTTGATAAGCTTCTTTTTACAAACAATACTGTACGTACATACAGTATTGTTGGGTGGGAATGACAATGCCCCGTGACTACGAAATTAAGATGGCCTTCAGACAGGCGCTAAAGCGTGATGCAGAGGGCCGATTCACAATCAGTACAGTGGACTTTGTTGCAGTGCTTAAACGTTATAAGTGGGAGTATTCCCTGAGTGAAGCGAATAAGTGGATTGAAACCCACACTACAACGTTCCGGGACATTTCACCTACAAACGGTGAGGAGCGCGTGTTTCAGGTTTTCAATCCCAATGGTGGAATGTGATGTTCGCGCTGGTTGATGTGAACATGTGTTATGTCTTCAGCGCAACATTCGCCCGGCGCTAAATGAAAGCAGGTGCGATCCTCATCGACTTTTTTAGCCAAGGCATTTCACAGCTCAATCTCTTTTACGACCACAAACCAAAGGCCAGCAGTGAGGTGTTTATTAGACGGCCTTAACCAGAGCGGGAAGGGGAAAAATATGGTTCGCAGGACAGGATACTCAGAAAGCGTGGGCAATGAAGCGAGAAATGTTGTCCCCGGCGTACACCACTCGATATTAGGATCTGCTGGCTGCGAGGTGACTCTCCCGGTTCAGAAATTGATGACAACCAGCAGTACCTGTTACCTGGTTGAGTGGAACGGGCGAAGTTGCATCGTAGACGAGAAGCGTCGACCGCAGAATGGTGACGCTGTTCTGTTGGATCTGTTAGGAAATTACGAATGGGGGCATGCCTATCTGCATCCCAGCCGCATCATCACCGATGACGGCCTGACCCTGGATGATGACCTGATGGAGGATGTGTCCGTGGTTGGAGTGGTAACGCACGAGGTTACTGCAATACACGAACAGGATGGGTCACCAATTTAATGCTCAAAATAAAAAGCCCGGGAAACACCAGTCACCCGGGCGGCAACAATTTATGCCAAACATTTCCATTAAGAGTAAGAGCATGACCTCAACTACGGGGAAGCAGTCAGGACTTAAGAAGAATAGTATGCCTTTTACTTTTTGCTTTAAGACCAATCAAAAATTCACTCTTCCTGAAGTGATCTAGAATGATTAAGACAATTCTCATTTCCGGAGTGCGCCATGAAGGATGAAAAGTATTTTGAAAATCTCCACTCACGTGTAATTGGTGTGTTAGGCGGGTCTCTTATGTGCATTCTTGAAGAGCAAAAAGAGCTTACCAAAGATTCTCTGATTGAGGTTGTTAAACAAAATTTTGCTGGGGATGACTATCACTTGGCTGTAGATGTCGTCCTAGACTTGCTCCGTCAGCACAATAGTTGAATGACTTCTGTGCAAAATTGACCGAGGCAAAGTTATCCCGGGAGCAAATATTTTGCCTCGAATTGATTGATTCCCGATGGGAACCGGAACGAATTGAAAATAGCTTGAGGACAAAATTGCCAGAGTGTGCAAAAAAAAGCACAGGATGCCCCTTTAGTTCAGCCTGTGCGGAGAGTTCAGCGTAATCTTTTATAGTTTTTTTCATGGCCTGCTGTAATGGGTCGAGTCATCACAGCATGGGACTCCAGTGTGCTTGCATCAGAAACACAACAACTACTAACAAAACCGTAGTGATACCTGGCAGCAAAAAATATCGCATTCTCGCCTCCACGTTTTCGACAGTACCACTTCAAATCTAGTCTATTTACGCAAAAAAGCCTGCGCTCCGAGTGAGATGAAGCGCGGGCAATCTTTGGGGGAAACTATCGAACCTTCTGGTTTGTATTCATCATGCTCTTTCCTACGTTAATTAATGTGATCTGAGCCGCTTGGACGAAAAAACCCGCTTCCAAAAATGGAGCGGGCGTTAAATTGGAGTTTGTAACGTACAACATCACATCACTAATGTTGAAGGGAAAATGTAACACTCTTACAACAAAATTAGGTTCGTTAAATTAGCTGATTACAGTGTAATAATCTGAAAATTAGGAACAAAAATTAACCTTTGTAAGTAAAGTGTTAATTCTGGAATTTAATAAGAAATATTAGGAAGTGTTAAGTTAATTCTTCCCTGTGAGCCCAAACAAAGTTGTAACCGTTTTTGGCACAAAAAAGTCGGAGCAATGGAGTTCGGCCGGCAATATTTAAACGCCTGACTTATCAATGGAGTGATGGTAATCCCGAGGAGAACTGGTACGCCCTTATGTTGAAGGTCGTCCTTGGATAATCCAGTTATAAAACACAAAAAAACCCGCGCAGAGGCGGGTGAAAATTCGTTCAATGAGAAATTCTCTTTTCGTACGCATAACGCTTGCTGCGTGTATATGAATACGTCGCTATTATAGCAATAGTTTCTTGAACGTTCCGAAAAGTTCCATGATAAGAATTTACTGATGGGAGTAAGGAATTGCGTTCCGTTTCTGAAGTGATAGTCACACATCATAAAAAAGCCCGGCACTGATGGCGTCCGGGCTGCACAATGGGTGCGAATCATGATCAATCGGAGTTTGTCGATAGTACAGGTAGTTCGGTGTCAGTCGCGTTTGTCAGCGCCAGTGATATAAGACTTTAATTCACAATTCGGGTTGTCCGCTCTACCCGTCATGCGGTTTCCTTAAGGTTCCCACACCGAAAAGGATTACAGCATGCTGAGCAGAGAGGACTTTTTCATGATAAAGCAAATGCGCCAACAGGGTGCTTACATTGTCGATATCGCAACACAGATCGGATGTTCCGAAAGAACCGTCAGGCGATATCTCAAATACCCTGAGCCCCCGGCCCGTAAAACACGCCATAAAATGGCAAAACTCAAGCCGTTCATGGATTACATCGACATGCGGCTGGCGGAAAACGTCTGGAACAGCGAGGTCATTCTCGCCGAAATTAGGACGATGGGGTACACCGGGGGGCGCTCTATGCTGCGCTATTACATCCAGCCCAAACGTAAAATGCGGCCCTTAAAGAAAACCGTGCGCTTCGAAACTCAGCCCGGTTACCAGCTGCAGCACGACTGGGGAGAAGTGGAAGTCGACGTGGCTGGGCAGCGATGCAAGGTGAACTTCGCCGTCAATACGCTGGGGTTCTCCCGCCGCTTCCACGTCTTGCCGCGCCAAAACAGGACGCTGAGCACACGTACGAGTCGCTGGTGCGCGCCTTCAGTTATTTTGGCGGCAGCGTGAAAACCGTGCTTGTCGATAACCAGAAAGCTGCCGTGCTGAAAAACAGTAACGGCAACGTGGTGTTCAACGCAGGCTTCCTGCTGCTTGCCGACCACTATGGCTTCCTGCCGCGGGCGTGCCGCCCTCGCCGGGCCCGTACCAAAGGTAAGGTTGAGTGGATGGTGAAATACCTCAAGGAAAACTTCTTTGTCCGCTACCGGAGGTTCGACAGCTTTACCCACGTCAATCAGCTCCTGGAACAGTGGATGGCAGATGTCGCTGACATGCGCGATCTTCGCCAGTTCCGGGAGACGCCTGCGCAGCGCTTCGTTGTCGAACAAACGCATCTGCAGCCGCTGCCGGCAACCGACTTCGATACCAGCTACTTCGATATCCGGCATGTGGGATGGCTACATCGAGGTTGGCGGCAACCGCTACAGTGTGCCCGAGTCGCTGTGTGGCCATCCGGTCTCGATCCGGATCTCGCTGGATGACGAGCTGCGGATCTACAGCAACTAAAATCTGGCCGCGACCCACCGGCTCAGCGAGGCTTCATCGGGCTGGCAGACAGTGCCGGAGCACCATGCTCCGCTGTGGCAACAGGTCAGTCAGGTAGAGCACCGGCCCCTGAGCGCGTATGAGGAGCTGCTGTGATGTACGAACTGGAAACACTGCTGAACCGGCTGAAAATGGAACACCTGAGTTACCACGTTGAAAATCTGCTTGAGCAGGCAGCGAAGCAGGAACTGAACTACCGGGAGTTCCTGTGTATGGCGCTGCAGCAGGAATGGAACGGACGGCACCAGCGGGGAATGGAATCCCGGCTGAAGCAGGCGCGCTTGCCGTGGGTGAAAACGCTGGAGCAGTTCGACTTCAGCTTCCAGCCGGGCATAGACCGAAAGGTCGTCCGTGAGCTTGCAGGTCTGGCGTTCGTGGAGCGCAGTGAAAACGTGATCCTGCTGGGCCCGCCGGGCGTGGGGAAAACGCATCTGGCGGTCGCGCTGGGAGTAAAAGCCGCAGATGCGGGCCACCGGGTGCTGTTCATGCCGCTAGACAGGCTGGTTGCCACGCTGATAAAGGCGAAGCAGGAAAACCGACTGGAACGACAGCTGCAGCAGCTGAGTTATGCGCGGGTGCTTATCCTGGATGAGATAGGTTATCTGCCAATGAACCGTGAGGAGGCCAGTCTGTTCTTCAGGTTGCTGAACCGTAGGTATGAAAAAGCGAGCATCGTTCTGACGTCAAACAAAGGGTTCGCTAACTGGGGCGAGATGTTCGGAGATAACGTGCTGGCGACGGCGATCCTGGACCGTCTGCTGCACCACTCAACGACGCTGAACATAAAAGGAGAAAGCTACCGGTTGAGAGAAACGCAAGGCCGGGGTGCTGGCAAAAAGCGCAACGCCAATCAGTGATGATGAAATGGTGGAAAGCGGACAGCGTTAATGACCAACAGCGGACAATGAAAATGGCGAAAAGGGGGTGCGGACGATTTCCTGGACTCTCAGGAGATAAGTTATGTATTCCGAAGCGGATCGCCTTCGTGCAATCGAGCTGTACTTTAAATATGGCAAAAAGATCGTAGCCGTTGTTCGTGAGCT
>NZ_VWXC01000042.1:0-12277 GCF_011752685.1 Candidatus Pantoea communis | reverse complement strand
ACCCAGCTCACGAACAACGGCTACGATCTTTTTGCCATATTTAAAGTACAGCTCGATTGCACGAAGGCGATCCGCTTCGGAATACATAACTTATCTCCTGAGAGTCCAGGAAATCGTCCGCACCCCCATGTCTTTACCGGTAAATCTGGAACAAAAATTTTCTCTTTTCGACACCCATTGGCAGCCAAAAGTCATTGCGCAGATGAACGATTACCAGTTCAAAATCGTGAAAATAGCGGGCGACTTCATCTGGCACTCTCATCCTGAAACCGACGAGGCCTTTTTTGTAGTGGAGGGCGTATTGCGTATCGATTTTCGCGAAAGTCACGTCCTCGTTAATCCGGGAGAAATCTACGTTGTACCAAAAGGTGTAGAACATAAAACGTCAGCCCAAACGACGGTAAAAATGATGATGATAGAACCCTGTGGTGTGCTGAATACCGGACATGAGGGAGGGGAACGCACCGCTGAAAGCGATGTCTGGATCTAGCTGAGTTCTATCAGACAGCCCGGCTGGCTGCCCCTTCTGATATATCGCAGCTATATAATAACCTCATGCTTAATTCGAGCCTGAGGGTCCGCTTATCGCTCAAATCGGACATTCGCCTGTTTACGGTCCGCTTTGTGCCAGAAGCGGAAGTTCTTAATAACGATCTATGTTGAAGAACGGGAGCAGATCACGCCATGTGCGGGTGTTTTTTATGCTCTCTTTAACAGCTGCTCAAGTGATTCAGTGCTCTCGGTGAATTCGTCCGTGACCGTGCGGAAGAGCCAATCTTGATACTCAAAGTTTTCACGTCTTGAGTACAGGCATTCTGATCGATACAGTTTCTCGGGATGACTACGATTAATACCCTTTCTGTAAAAGTGGACAAGACTGTTTTCTGTTCCCTCAATCACAATAGTCAGTCCGATTAATCCTTCGAGGTTTTGGAAAATTGTAATTCCATCATCACGACCAATGCGTATCTTACTGACATTATTGATATTATAATTGAGTAGGGCCGAATTCAGGGTGCTCATATAATGTGCTTTCACAGACTAATCCTTAAGCTTATGAAATCGATTACATAAGTAAACCAGAAAAAACTGATGGGAGATATAGTGGGATTGTCCATAGAGCACAAAAAAAGAGCAGGTTTTAATGAGACTTTCTGAAATGGTGATGCAGGTCACTAAGCGATATTCCGTTTATACGCTTCGGCAAGATTATTTTATCGGTAATTTAATGAAGTAGTGATCACTAATTACTCACAGGAAATTGAGATGAAACGCATTTCCTATCTTATACTCTGCCTGTCTGCTTCAAGTTATGCCGTAAAATTTCCTGTCGATTATGTCTGTGAATATGGCAATAAATTAACCGTACCCGTTTTAGTGGAGGCAACTCCAAAGACTCATTTTGTAAATGCTAATGCACTCTGTCCAGATTGTCACCGCGATGCACATCAAGGCGCGCTTGTGTTGAAGTCGGCTAACATTACCTCAATGTAAGCTCCTCGCTCATGGCTGCCGGTCAACCCGGTAGGAAACGTGTTTACTGGTTATTACTGAAATTAAAAAATTGGGTTGAGCCACTACATTTAGCTTATCCACCTTCATTTAGGTATACAGGTTTTTATTAAATCATACAGGTAGTAACAACCCATCAAAAAGGGGAAAGCTGATATAATATAAACCAGAGGCATAAACAGGGTATAAGGCTGTGGCCCAACACCGCCGGGTTCATCAGCATAAAAGTGCTCAACCAGTGGGGGGAACAAAAAAGGCCAAATTAATAAAACAGCGGAAATCAGCGCTACTTTGACTTTCTCTTTAGTTATTTTCATATCTCTGCCTCTATCTATGATCAAGACATTGTACCAGTGAAGACTACGCAGCGCATGAAACGCGAAATATTCTCACCCGGATATACGACCCGACTCCTAGATATTCCGGTCCTTAAATAATGACCGGTTTCAACCGAACGTTACATTAACAGCGACTTCAGATATGCGACTGAGACCGGCTGTGTCTTTCTGTCGCCAGCGCCCCGGAAAAGAAGACGGGCGCATTTCTCTGAGGACACGCTGACAGGAAATATTTCGGCGCCGTTGGCCAGAAGCCAGATGGTGCGCGTGATGCCATCTGTAAAAACTGTATGCAGCACGGGCAGACCTCTGTCTATTTCATAATGCGCATCGCACCATGCCAGCTGAACGGGATTGTCACGCCCGTGCGAGAACCCTTTTTCAGCATGATGAAATTTATAATCGTCTCTCCAGGCGGACTCATCGCCGGTTGAGAGCTGACGCTCCTGTCGGGAGCGGGCCCAGGCATCCAGGAACGGACGCTTTCGTACAATCACTATCCATTTATCTGAATCATGCCGCAGCGACATTTTCATCCACGCGTTTTTACCATCACGAAGAGCGACTGAAAAGGTGCAGATTCTGTCGCCGAATCCCCCGTAATCTCTTTCTATGCTGAAAATACCGCAGGTAGCAAGAACGGGGTGTTCACTGATAATCAGGTCTGCACTCATTACGATTTCCCTTCATGGCCAGCCTGTCTGCAAACACGAATAACAGTGGCCCGGGAGACGCCAGCGAGCCGGGCCGTTTCGTTAATCGATTTCTCCTGAGTGATTCTCAGGTTACGGATCAACTCATGTTTTGCGAGGTCCGCTACCCTTCCCCGGAATCTGCCCTGCTCGCGGGCTTTAACGATTCCTTCTGCCTGACGACGCCGCCGGTCTTCATAGTCTTTACGGGATATAGCGGCCAGCATATCCAGCATCATGGCATTTATGGCTTTAAGCATGCTGTGTGTAAAGCTGTCGGTCACTGAGTTGTTCAGGGCAAGGTAGCTGGTAGGGAGATCGAGGCTAACGACTGACAGCTGTTTGTCAGCAATCTGCCTACGCAGTATGTTCCACCCTTCATCATCGAGCCTGGAAAGCCGGTCAACCTGTTCAATCAGAATAACGTCACCTGGCTCTGCGTCATCGAGCAGACGGAGCAGCTCAGGCCGGTTCATCGTAGTCCCCGAGATATTGTCAACATACCAGCCGGCAACACGTTTGTTGTGCATCAGGGCAAAATCCCTGAGTGCTTTCTTTGCTCGTGTAGCATCCTGTTCTGAAGTAGATGCGCGGAGATAACCGAAAACGTACATCTGAACTCCAAAAGAATCATTTAGGTGTTATTTCAAATAAGGGTATCACATAGGTGGTTCCATATGCGAGATCAGAGATGAAAAACGTTGGTGTCGCTAGGGTATACCTCCGGAGATAAAAGCCCTCAGGTCTCCAGTCCCGTCCTCGATTACTCCGATGTGACGGTGGCTGGCATGCCCTTCCCTACCGACTGATGTACAGCATCCGCGAGCTGGCTGTCCTGCAGAAAGAGGCTGACAGATTCGTGGCCGCTTCATCCGGAATGGACCACTCATTTCATCATCTTAATAGAGTCAGAGAGCGCTAATATCAGTATGCCTGCCTAGGGCTGAAAGCTCTTTTCTTAGTCAGACGGCTACAGAGGTCGGTTAAATTTACCAAAATCCGTCTTAACAGCTCCCCCTGGTCAGCACAGCAGGTGCTTATGGAAAAGTGGCATCAGGAAAGAAAAAGGCATTCAGAGGCCGCCGTCCCGAACGAAAAACTGATACTGCCAGATACTACGTTTACGGGTTCCGGGCCAGTTACATCCGGCCCAGCTGCCGATCACCATTGACTATCCCGCGGCTCTGGCCCTGCGCCAGATGGCCGCGCTTGTCGATGACCTGCCGAGATACCTGCTGGCGCCGGAGGTCAGCGCCCTGCTCCACTTCATGCCTGACCTGCGGCGCAAAATGCTGTTCACCACGCTCTGGAACACCAGCGCGCGCATCAGCGAGGCGCTTGCGCTCACGAGAGGGGGACTTTCTGCTGCGTCAGCAGTACCCGTTAGTGCAGCTGGCCACGCTCAAGCAGCGCGGGGATAAGGCAGAGCACCGGGCCGGACGCCGCGCCGCCGGCGTCCGGCCCCAACGGCTGGTTCCACTGTCCGACGCGCAGTACGTCACGCAGTTGGAGATGATGATCACCACCCTGCGCATACTCATTGAGCGCCGCAGCGAAAACACGGGGCGCACGGAGCGGGTGCGGCTGTGGGACATCGCCGATCACACGGCGCACACCTGGCTGAACGTGGCCGCTGAAGCTGCGGCGTCAGAGGGAGTCAGTTTCTCGGTGCCGGTCACCCTGCACACCTTCTGACACAAATACGCCATGCACATGCTGTACGCCGGCACGCCGCTCAAGGCGCTGTAGAGCCTGCTCGGCCACAAGAGCGCGAAGTCGACGGAGATTTATATGCGGGTGTTTGCGCTGGACGTCGCGGCGCGGCACCGGGTGCAGTTTCAGATCCCGGGCAATGAGGCTGTGGCGATGCTGAGGAAGGATGACACTGGGTAGGGCTCGTAAATTTGTGTTTCGTTTATGGATGCCTGCATTTTCGGAACATCATTTGAATAAAAACTCATATGCATTTTTACTCAAATGAGTTTTTACAATTGCGTTTCTTCCTTTTATCAATAACATAGTGGTGATTTGTGAGTTTATACTCATTTGTGTTTTTGAGTTAATGTGTAAAAGCTCTTTAAGCATACGCTCTAAATCTCTATACTCATTTACTCATAGCTTCATTTGAGTTTTAACGTTGGGATTATCTAATATGAAGGTTATTTCTTTTCTGAACCCAAAAGGTGGTTCTGGTAAGACGACAGCTGTTATCAATGTCAGCACTTCTATGGCCAGGAGCGGGTACAATATTGCTGTAGTTGATACAGACCCCCAGATGAGCCTGACAAACTGGAGTAAGTCTGACAAAGCAACATTCGATGTATATACAGCTGCCTCAGAAAAAGACGTTTACGGAATCCGCAAAGATCTTGCTGAGTATGATTACGTTATCGTCGACGGTGCTGGTTCGCTTTCCGTAATCACCTCTGCTGCCGTGATGGTTAGCGATCTAGTCATAATTCCTGTTACTCCAAGTCCTTTAGATTTCTCTGCAGCTGGCAGTGTTGTTACGGTGCTTGAAGCGCAAGCATATAGCCGAAAAGTTGAAGCCCGTTTCCTGATCACTCGAAAAATCGAGCAGGCAACTATGCTCAATGTTCTTAAAGAAAGCATTAAGGATACCGGTGTCAAATGTTTTCGCACTGCAATAACTCAGCGACAAGTGTATATAAAATCAATTCTCGATGGTGACAGTGTGTTTGAATCCAATGATGGCGCAGCTAAGGGTGAGATAGAAATCCTTACAAAAGAGATAGTTAGTAGTGTTGAGTGATTGAGTATTTACCCAAATGAGTGTTAATTGCACTCATGTACTCATGCACTCATTTGATTTGAGATTCGTATGCTCAAATGTTCAGATACTCAGATACTCAGATACTCAGATACTCAGATACTCAGATACTCAGATACTCAGATACTCAGATACTCAGATACTGAGTTAAATTTTTCCGTGGAGAGTCACATGGCGCTTGAAAAGGCTCATAGCAGCAGTAATAAGAAAATGACTTTTGGTGAAAACAGAGATCTTAAAAATGTAGTCACCACTCCAGTTGTGACTGGAAAAGCTAAGCGTGTAAACGTCAATTTTGATGAGGAAAAGCACCAAAGATTCAAGGCTGCTTGCGCCAGAAAAGGTACTTCTATAACAGACGTAATCAACCTCCTTGTTGATGACTGGCTGAAAAGGAACGATTAAAAGCGATCCCCTGATTAATCTACTGGCTATAAAGTTGCAAGCCATTTGAGAAAATATTGGGGGCACTGAATCTGAAGGTCACAATGAACAGACTGATCAATTTAATTTTGGGATTTATGGGGCTTAGAAAGCTTGATGGAAAAGACAGAAAAAGTGCTGCTGAATGGGGATTCCTGCTGAGTGCGGTATTTATCGTGCCTCTCTTCTTCATGCCGCACGCCAGTGAGTTGATAAAAATCAGCCTGCAGCTACTGTGGGGCGCTTGCGTGTCGCGTGCGGCATTTATGGCCAATGATACCTGGAAGAAAAACAGCTCACGCTGAAGAATACAGCAAAAAAAAAGCACAAAGATGGGAATACAGGGTCTATTGCAGCAGACGCTCGGGTATAGAGTAAACTTGCATGGGTTTACTCAGTCAGCCGACATGTTAAAGGGGGGGTACCGTCGGCGTCTCCCTGCTTTTGAAGACTGGATTCGTCAACTTTCAAGTGGTGACAAGTTGCCACGCGGTAGTTATTTCAGCGGTAAGAAACCAGGCAAGCCTCTGTATATTGTGGATGGATTCTGGCATTGATTTTCTTGAGAGGGCAGGGTGACGGCAGGCATCAGCTCCAGCTTTAGCTGTCTGCGCGTGGCTATTTAACGCGCGCCACGGGAATGTCACTCCAGCGCGTGGTCCATGCCGGTGACAACATCTCCCGTTTCATTTTCCATTCCGTATTTAATCCCTGACCCGCAAACCACATGTTGCCAAGCCCGGACTGGTTAATACCGTCCAGCACTTTCATCAGCTGCGCGCTGTTGCGCCGCGGGCCGTCCTCGTCGAACAGATTCAGCTGGCTGACGCCATTTGGCGTAAAGTCATCAAGCATGATCCCGGCTTTCATGTAGCGGCGCCCCTCCAGCCAGATGCGGTCCAGGCTGCGCATGGCCACTTCAATAACGTCACGGGTGTCCTGAGTGGGCATTTTCAGGTTCTCGCCGGCGCTGTTACCGTAAAACACCTCGCCGGGAGCGTGAGGAGACGTGCGGATAAAGATTCCGACGCGGCGGCAGAACTGACGTTCGCCGCGCAGCTTTTCAGACGCACGCGTAGCGTACTGGCAGAGCGCCTGCTGCATGGCTGATTTTGACGTGATGCGCTCGCCAAACGATCGCGAGCAGACGATCTGTTGTTTTGCGGGCGCGAACTCTTCCAGCGGAATGCAGGATTCGCGGTTCAGCTCCCGCACCGTGCGCTCCAGCACCACGCTGAAGTTTTTCCGGATGAGGGCAGGGTGAGCGCGCGACAGCTGCAGGGCATTTTCAATGCCCATGATGTTCAGCTTCTTAGCGATGCGCCTGCCGACGCCCCAGATTTCTTCCACCGGCTGATTCTGCAGGAGCGTCGCGGTACGCTTCGGGTTGCCCGTGGTCAGCGCCAGCACGCCCTTAAACTGCTTCCATTCTTTGCTCGCCCACTGCGCGCTTTTGGCCAGCGTTTTGGTCGGGCCCATGCCCACACCGACTGTCAGTCCGGTTGTGGCCAGCACGTGCGCGCGCAGGCGCCGCCCGAAGTGCTCAAAGTCTTCGCAGCCATCGATGCCGGTTATGTCGAGGAACATCTCGTCAATCGAATACTGCTCGACCTTTGGCGTCAGCTCCTCGAGGGCCGTCATGACCCTCTGCGACATAGAGTGGTATAAGGCGTAATTTGAGCTAAACACATGTATTTTCTCAGAATATTCCTCATTTTTTATCTGAAACCACGGGGCGCCCATTTTTATGCCCAGAAGCTTCGCGCCCGCTGAGCGTGCAATGACGCAGCCGTCGTTGTTGCTGAGCACCACTACTGGTTTACCGCGCAGGTCCGGGCGAAACAGCGCCTCGCAGCTGGCGTAAAACGAGTTGACGTCGGCCAGTCCGAACATGGGCATGGTTACCTCCGGCGCGCACGCGTGCTGTTGAAGAACCAGGTAACCACGCCGAGCAGCTGCAGCTCCTCCGGGTAAATGGTGGAGTAGGCCGGATTCATGGGCAGTAGGGCGAGGCGGGGGTGCAGCTGCAGGCGTTTGACCGTGAATTCCCCGTTGACCTCCGCTATCACGACATCGCCGTGCGCTGCCTCCTCGGCCCGGTCAACCACCATAACGTCGCCGTCATACAACCCCAGTCCTTCCATGCTGCTGCCGCTGGCGCGCACAAAGAAGGTTGAGGCGCGCCGGCGGATGCAAAGTTCGTTCAGGTCGAGCTCGGACTCGACGTAGTCCTGTGCAGGGGATGGGAATCCGGCGGCACACGGGTCTGCGAACAGCGGGACCCGTACGCGCGGCGTAAAGATGGGGGACCAGAGCAGCATCAGGCCGGGGCTGTACGCTGCCGGTTTCACTGTAAACTCCCGGCAGACGTTGCGGGAGTTAGGGTGGGTGCTGTATGTAATTGGTGCATAAAATCCTCCTCTGAGAACACTGTTTATATGTACAGTATTATTGAGTGGCATTTATCTGGCAAGAGGCAGTCCGGCAGATACGTCCGGAAACGGATTTATGTGGCTGAGAGCGGAGAAAAAATATTTTCCGCCGCACACTCATCGGGCATCTATGCTGATACCGGGCCCGGGCAACGTACGTAAGCGTTTCCGGGCTGTACATCAGCCGCCTGGCTTTCCGCAGTCGGGCTCCTTTATCTTTCTTTCCTAATCCCGGCACCGGAGCGTAAGCAGTCTTTGCGGGCATCGGTGACGTGACGCTTCCTCGACACGGCTGTTCGTTCCTCGCGCAGCTGCGGTACGCCTCAGCCGTGACTGCGGCGAGCGTTGGGTTCTGGCAGTTGAATGCAGGTATTTTTTCCGGACCCGTTGTGCAGACCGGACGGAGCGCATTAATCTGGACGAAATCTCTTCATAACCTCCCGGGGTAATCTATGGACGGCCATACCTCTCCCGCACGCTTTCTCGCTTATCTGCTGACTGAGCATGATATCTCCGTGACGCAGTTGTGTGATCGCAGCGGGCTGGACAGCGATATAGCCTGGGCTTTTCTGGCGGGGCGACTGCCGGTGACGCAGACGCTGGCTGAGCAACTGGGGATTGTGTTTCATTCATCCGGATTCTGGCTGACCCGTCAGGCCATCTGGACGCGGACCGAATCAGACGATGCCGCACCGGGCGATGGCGACAGGGCGCCGCTGTGCTAAATTAACCGTTGCCGGTACGGGATTATCTTATCCTTATTCACCAGGGGTAAATAAACTGTAGCCCGTACCGGCGCCTGTCAGCTGCCATTAATGCAATGGATTATGTCAGGCCCCTGATTGTGAACGTTGCCGACTTTTGTCGCTACCGGATGCCAGGTAAAGTCGGTTTCAGGCAGCGCGCTGTCATGCGCAATTTCAGCAGCCCGCGCCGGTGAAGTGTCCTGACTGAGCCATTCCCGGACCGCGTCTGCCCTGAGGACAAGAGGGCGGCGATCGTGTATGTCCACCATGCCCTGATTGCTGGCAGCGGTGACGATGACAAAACCCTCCTGCCCGTGTTCCCGATCAAAAGGCGGCTTCCCGATGGCCAAAAAAAACAACGGTTCTTTGTCCCTTTGATAAATAAAATAGGGCTGTTTTTGGTCGCCGTCTCTTTTCCACTCAAACCAGCCGGATGCCGGGACAATAACTCGGCCATGCTCCCACAAAGGCTTAAACATACGCCCTGTCGCAGCTGTTTCGCTGCGGGCGTTGATGAGCGGAGGCTTATCCCACCACTCCGGACCATAGCCCCAGTACACGGGGTCAAACTTCAGATCGCCGTCGCGCTCATTAAGTAACAGGACCTTCGTGCCCGGAGACACGTTATAACGGCCGATGGGCTCTGCGTCGTAGGTTAATTCCTCCGGGCCAATGCCCAGAGCTTCGAAAAAATCATTTCTGCTGTTGTATTGCGCAAAACGTCCACACATAAGCACCTCCTGCTATTCAGCATAGGCGGTAAACCTTTATCCGGAGGGTTCATCATGTCACATAACTCTGCAGCCCGGTCCCGAGAAGAGCGCAACCCTATTAACGTGGATTGAGCCGCGTCAGGAGAGCGTCTGAGTCTGCCGGTGACCCGGGCAGAGGCAGGGCGCCAGCAGTCAGAAAATTTAAGTGAGCACTTCATTGAGCGACTGGAAATCTATCGCAAAGAATCGTTGTGTTATCCGGGGAACGGCGTCCCCGTATATCAAAAGAAAGTTGATAATCAGTGTCTGTAGACATGGCTGACAGCGTTGTGTGAATTTACGCGCAGCAGTTCGGTTTAATATTGCTTTTGGTTATTTCTGGCTTTGCTGTGTGGATTTATCTTCTTTTTGTTTTTTATTGGCCACATGATGGCCTACTGCGCACCCGGCCGCTGCTCCTGCAACACCATGATGAGCGACATGACCTGCTACCCCCCCAACAACCGCACCTTTCACGCACCCCTTTGCTTCTGCCTGTGAACTGAATACCACGAGAAGGCTGGCGGCCAGTAAAGCTAATGGCAATTTTTTCATGCTGTTACTCCTTTTAATTACTGGTATCTTCCAGTGCTTATAAGCATAACCAAGATTTTTATAGCGGCTGTCCAAATGCATAAAGACAAAAACTTAATTACCCCTGGAAACAACTCTTCTGGTTTGACCACGCAGCAGATACCTGATCACTACCAGTTCTAATGTGTGGGGGCTGATCTTCTCCTTGAAAAGTAGTATGTCTTGATGTCAACAATGTCCGCTTTAGCACTCAGGCACCATTGGCAATCCCTAAGGCAGCTATGAGCGAGGAGCGGACGTCAAAATGATGGCGACCGGAAAGTTCTGCCACATTAGACATCACCCCTTATTGCGAATCATGCCCCATACGCCTATATAATCAGAAACCTAATTGGAAATGAGGGCACTATGTACATCTCGATCAGAAAATTACTGCCGCTTGAATGGGATCATGCCTACAGTCTGATTTCACAGCTCCGGAATATTTCCAAAGAGAAGTTTATTGAAAGCGTTAGAATTCAGACCATGAACGGTTATGAGCTTGTTGGCGCATTTGGCGCTGAGAAAATGCTTGGCCTGATGGGCTTCCGCCCCGTTCATACTCTGGCCAGAGGATCACATCTCCATATTGATGATTTGGTCGTAGATGAGGCATCAAGAAGTTCGGGGATAGGGAAAAAACTGCTGGATTTTGCCACCACTGAATCAGAAAGCAGGGATATGAATTTCGTGTTTCTTGATGCTCGACAGCAGGCGATACCATTTTATGAACGTAATGGTTTTGTGGCTCACACTTCACCTTCAATGAAAAAGCCTCTCCGATAAACCTAAGAGCCTGTAACTGAGTGTTTTACAGGTTTGCTATCATTAATGCGCGGGCATTCTGATTATCATAAGAGTTCGGCTACGCGCCGGACTAGCGCAGCCTCAGAGATGTCAGGGCAGCGCGTTCTGGTAGAGATCCCAGCGTTTGCCTGGCTGCGGCGTGTCCTTAACCTAGGTAAAGCCCAGCTTTTCGGTGTAATACTCAATCGCGCGGTCGTAGTCATCGACCACTATCGCTACGTATCCCATGCATCGCTTTTGCGTTCTCATTTCTGCTCCGTCAGGTTTTAGGCACAACAGCCCGGACACTCTCTTTTATCATAACAGTGCTGACTCGGCCTCTCCTGGAGCTATAGCAAATTGAAGTTACGTAAGCTCTTTGTACATAAAAATACTCAACAGATCTGGCGCATACGGAGGGAATGCATCGTATATCTCGTAACCGCATCTACGATAAAGTCTTATAGCCGGCTGCTGGTAAATCCCTGTTTCAAGACGTAGTATGCGCGTACTCCTTTCTGAAGCAATCGACTCGATTGCACTGACTATTTGCTCTCCGAGCTTCCTGCCCCGGTATTCCGGCCGAATATAAACCCGCTTAATCTCGGCTGAGCCGTCAGCCTGAAATAGTAAAGCACCACAACCCGCAGGTAGACCATCATAGTCGTTTACAATAATGCACCGGAGCTGCTCGTTACTGACTGTTGAAAAATCCAGACAGTGATTACTTTCTACCGGATACAGCTGGCTTTGAAAGGCATCGAGCTCGCTGACCAGCAAGGCCAGATCAGAATTACTTGTATCTACTTATGAAATGCTGAACATTCGCTATCCTCGATTCATTTTTAACTAATGAATCTAACATAATGTTCCATCAGTGACGGCTTCCAATATTTAATATAGAAATTCGTTTGCAACGTCTGCTTCTGGCTGTGAGTTCAACTGATGGACGCAACACACTTACTGAACCGTTCTGCGGGTGATTCATATTCTAGCGTTTTTCTCGGTCTTTCGTTGAGCTGCCTGGCAACGCTGTTTAGTCTCTGCTGACTGTGAACCGATAAGTCAGTTCCCTTTGGAAAATATTGTCTTAGCAACCTGTTCATATTTTCATTTGAGCCACGTTGCCAGGGAGATTGAGGATCACAGAAGTAAATCTGGATGTCTGTTTCTACAGTAAACCGGGTGTGGCTGGTCATTTCAGCTCCCCGATCCCAGGTTAATGTTTTATA
>NZ_VWXC01000041.1:0-13371 GCF_011752685.1 Candidatus Pantoea communis | reverse complement strand
TGGAAAGAATGAAGTATGCGTCCGACGTTTCCGACGGATTAAAGCACCCCAGCGCCCTGTAGGCCGTCGTGAGGCTGAATCCGCTCAGCAGCGGCAGCGGCCGCGGCCCGCCGGGCAGCTCTTCCACCCTGAGATAAAGCCCCTGTTCCATCCAGAGCATGCCTACCTCCTCAGCACATCTTCATTCTTCAGTAAAAGTTACGGTGTCGGGTGCCTCCCGATGATTCAGAAAAGCCACAATCCGAATCGCTTCAGTCTATCGTGTACCCTGTGGCTTAGCCCCTCCGCACAGGGGGATTCACCGTGTTCATAGCATAGCAGCCAGTCGGGCTTTGTTTTCTGACATCATAATAAAATAGTCAGACGGGACTCTGTCCCCCTGCTGCAGCCATTCAGTCAGAAATTTTTTAGTTCGTTTTTCTGAACAGAGTCATGAAGTTTGCTGACCATATTAACCTATCAGGAATGGACGTTTGACCCGGTCGGGTGCTTTTATCTGACGACAGCAACATCCGTTTATATGTTTCTGCTGGCCGTTTCGGGAGGTGAATACCTGATCCAGCAAGAATTTTCTCACCGGCCTGTCGCAATTCTTATACGTGTCTACACTCTGATTCGCTTCACCCGCCATTACTTATCTTCAGGCTGTTACTGTAGGCTCCCCTGCCCGGCCTTCCATATGGGAGGTATATCCTGTGCACGATGAGGTATGAATGTAAATTCCCAGTCAGAACCCTGGCTGTCGCAGAAAAGATTGGCAGGAAGGAGTACCGGGTTATCATCCCCAGACAGCACTGGATTAATTAAATACGTATTACACGTTACCGCTCTGACGGCCGTGATTACGCTTTGGAAAAGATTATGCAAAGAGTCACCGCCCTGACATTACTGAAGTACAAGCGCTGGATGGATGCCGGGATGCTCAGCGCCATTGCCGAAACGGACGCGCGCCGTTTCCGCGCTGAACGCCGGGAAATGCTCAGGCTCATGTACCACATGCACGCCACTGACATGCTCATTCGTGCCAACCTGAAGGGGGAAGCGCCATCCCGGCCGAATATCAGACCGCGCAGGCCGCCTGAGCAGGCAGTCCTGGTGCCGTGCATGTTGGCCTGCTCCGGCTGGTTCATTGAATATGCGGCCGGCATGACGGCGGAAGCCTGGGATCGCCCCATCATTTATCAGCGCAGAGACGAAAAGATGGCGCAGACAAGCCCCCTCAGCCTTATCGAGCAGGTGATACTGCATGGTACGCGACACCGCGGCGCGGTGAGCTGGCTTATCAAAGCGTGTGGCATTCAGCCCCCTCAGGACGTGGTGTCACATTTTCTGCGTAAACAGCTGACGTCTTTCGACACAAGGGGCTGAAGGAATGGCGATAATCCCAAAGTTTTGCCGCAAATCCGGCCGTATCGACAAAATCGGGCGAAATAAGGCATGAGGCCTGCTAATCAATTGCTGATGAAATTTCAGCAGAAAAGTTAACGGACTTACATCCGGGGGTTTCCGGATGAGAACATTCCGAAGGCAAGCGGCCTAATCTTAAATAACAATCTTTGTAAATTATAGGGTTACGGATTAGGCAATGCGATGTTAGATTGGAGTGCGACATTAGCAGTGCTTAACCCCACCTCTGCGAGAGAGCGTTGTTCCGGCGTGAACAAAACAGGCCCACTGATACTCATTAAGTGGGCTTTTTTTTGATAAAAATTTTTGCTCATTATGGTCAGTCATTTCAATTTCAATCCCCTCAGTTTCAGTGCCATTCTTCGTCTGCGTCACACAGCAAATAAGCCGTTTTGTCCTTAATCCGGGGTTTTGATGAGTTATATTTTTCACCGCCGCGAGCCGGAAGATAAAAAGATCATTGTGATAAATGAACAATGGCAGATTACATACTGGATGCTCACTTTACAGACTACGCAGGATAAGCTGGTGAAAGCTCTTAAAACGGTGGGCACAGACCCGGAAACCGTTAAGCGCTATCTCCTACACTGAGCTTTCTGACTTACCCACCTCCCGGTGGGTTTTTTATTTATATCGGGCCGCCTGTGAGTGCAGCGTGACTGTACCCGGACACTTCCGGTGACACGCTCTTCGTATTAAGTCAGGCTGGCTGCAAGGGCATTAGCCGGAAGTTGGATCAGAAACAGAGAACTCTGAAATAACAGTTTAACCACAACGCTACTTCCTCTTTGTGCTCAACCCTGCAGGCCAGAATGGTGGGCACCCTCAACTCATGTTTCAGTCGACTCTGTAATTTCTTGCGGCCATCCTGCCGCTTTTTCACTCACGGCCTTATGTTCACAACGAAAGCCTTTTTTATTCCCGCCTGGCATGTCATACGTCGAAATCAGCATTCTTCTGGAAGCAAATGCATTTTAAGGATTCAAAGTACACCGCCTGGACAACCATACCTGCAGACATGGCAGCTAAATGTAATTGATTACGTTTCGATAAAAGCAATCTCAATCGTCAGCCTGATTCAGGTCTTTACGGGCAGGCTGACAGCCGTCGTATCAATGACTGGAACCGAGACACAATATCAGCTGTTTTTTGCGGAAAAAATAACCCTACCGACTATGATGATGAGAGAAACCACAGGTGCAGCGCTGAGAGGATACGACCGCGTCGCATATCATGCGTGAACATACCCCCTGTCTCTGAGTTCGGGTAACGCTGAATATTTTATTCGGGCTTAGAAGAGTCGCCCCTGCTGCTGAAAGCGCTCTGTCTGAGTGCCGTCATAGCGGGAATGCCCGGCACGCTGCTCTCACGCATACTTCGCACATGAGAGTTCATACAGGGTTTTCCGGACGGTCATCGGGACAGTGAAACAACATAATTAAGAAATAATGAAAAAGTGCAGTAATTGCACTTTTTCAGGCTTGTAAAAGGAGAATGCATGACAGGATGGCATCTGAGGCAGTGGCGCAGGAGAATGTTCTGGAGCCGGGATCGCGCGGCGGCAGAGCTCGGCGTGAGCCTGCGTACGTACAAGAGCTATGAAAACGCAGAAGAGATTAAACGCGCGGTGGCCTTGGCAACGGTGACGCTTTCGCTTACCGGGATGATGCCTGCACTTAGGTCTCAGCAGCTGAGCGCAGAACGTCTGCTGCAGCTCCTCGGGGAGATGACGGAAAGCGTCAGTGCGGAAGTCTGACCGGGCCGACGTGAACTGACCGCGGATGAAAAACAGAAAAAAGCGGATAAAAAAATCCCGAGCGGCTGGCCCGGGGGTAACAGGAGTAAGCACTTCCAGTCTGAGGCCGGTGATGTTGGATCCTGAGAGCATGTCAGCTATTGCAATACGTTACATTGGTGTTGGCACGAGGAATAACACACGAGGTAAGCATAGCGCCCGACGCGTTATTTTTTGCCAGGAAGTGTCTGATTTGACGGGGCAAGGTGCCGGTACGGTTACAGTTTATTAAACGCCCTGGTGAAATTGGGGTGAGAAATTCCGTACCGGCACTGTAAAATTTAGCACATTCACTGCGTTCAGGTATCGCGCTCTCCAAGTAACTGAGCACCCTCCCGCCACAACTGCCACATAGCCTGCCTGATGCTCCAGAATCCGGGCGAGTAAAATACACACCCGAGCTTATCTGCCATGGCCGGCGTCACCGGCTTACGATCGCACAATAGTGACCAGACATCCCGATGTGCCGGACCGGATTTGAGGCGAAGTTATTTTACCGTCATGTCATGTTCAGCGAACAGTTAAGCCAGAAATCTGCCGGGCGAGGTGCCGCCATCCATAAAGCCCAGGGGTCCGTTAAGGTCATAGCCCCAGCATAAGAGGATATCGGCAGCCGCACATGTTATGTACCATCGATTATGAGAAATCCGCTGTAATACTTTCGCTTGGGACAGTTGTCAGTTCAACTTGCGGGGAAGGTGAGATAACAGACTGCAGAAACAGAAAGGCCCGGAATAAATCCGGGCCATCTGGTACCAGTGCGGCATCATCCTGACACCTAGCTTGCCGTGTCATTATAGTGGGGTTTAATGGAATAAAATGTCAGGATATAGAAAAGTTTTTCTTCCGGTAAGATTTTAGTATGTTTTAACGCTTTTCTAGGCAGATTTGTACCGCGTTATTCAGGCAAGGCCTGCCCTTTCAATGATTCTACCTGACCGGGAAGATGCCGGTTGTAGCTCTGTTAAGGGCATGAAGGTAAAGGGGATGAGTACGGGATATGTTTCTGAAAAAGCCCGGGCGAGCCCGGGAATAATTCAACGATTCACCTAACCATTTTTGGATCTAAAGACACAGTGCAATAATCATGGCCTGTACGTATCGGGTGTCAAATGAATCTGCAAAATAAATCCGACATTTCACCCCCTTAATGACCGTTATTCTGCGCTTTTACACCCCGCGTTTTCCATGTAAAAACGTCCTAGAGATGCCCGGCCGAATGTTTCAATTTGTTAGTTTTAAAAATAATGCAGATAAATAACCTATATTTTGAGTGTGTATCCGTCAGGCTGGCGGGTAAAACTCACTATGAGCAGACGAAACTAAGGATTAACTATGGTTGATAAATCAGAAATTCTGGACCACGCCCAAGTTGTGGACGTTAACGGTGAACACGTGGGTATCGTTGACCATTTTGAAGGCGATGACAAAATCAAACTGGCAAAAAGTGACCCGGAAGCCGGTGGCCAGCACCACATCATTCCTTTCAGCTGGGTGAAGGATGTTGATGACAATAAAGTGATTCTTTCCAAGTCAAAAGATGAAGTTGAGAGCAAGTGGCAGGCAGTCTGATCAAACAGCCGCGGCAGAGGGCCGCGGCAACCTTTTAACGCTTTATAGTTATTACTGCATAATCCCCGGTACTGAACACATCTTTTTTCTCACGCATTTATATTCTGATGTACCCCCTTAAAATCCGCTATCTGAAACTAATGCTTTATTTTTTGTCCATATGACAGACTTTTCTTCTGGTGGATGCCCTAGTTGCGTCTACTGTGAATCCTGAGGTTGTTATTTTACTGAAAAGACGGATTTGCTGTGTTCTGTCACGACGATGAGAAAGGCCATATCATTATCGGAGAAGCAGCAGTCAGCCGGCCGGTCGCCGGCTAGGACATCTCAGTAGAGCTCCTGATAAAGGGGCTCTCCGCGATGGCTGACGGTGACGCCAGCGATGCGAAGTTTAAGGAAATTTTTGACGCCAGACGCTGGCTCAATTTCGTCAGTACAGCAGTCGCGAGGAGGCTGTGCTGGATGACGATGACGGGTCAGGAAAACTGACGGATAATACAAACAGGAACCCAAACCGACTCCGTTCGTGACACGACGATGTAAGACCAGCCTCGTATCGGGCGCGATCTGCGCGTTCCGGCCGGAGAAACTGTCAGGGACGACCCCTCTGTAGCAATTAAGCTTAACCCACCGCCCCATACCCCTTTGTTTTATAAGTATAAGCATCTTTTGCCAAAAGAATTCGTCACATCCTGCAACATATATCTGTACAGGTTTATAATTTTTGTATAACTTTCCGCGCATAAGCACCCGACCATATTTTAATCGTCCCTTTTACGAGAGAATAATCATGCGCCAGAACAGCCATAAGCCTGATACTGTGGGAGACATTGCCCGTTATTTTACCGAAGCACAGCTTCCCTCGCAGCAGGAAACGCTGGGGCAAATTGTGGTTGAAATTCTTCGCAGCGGCGCCGCCCTGAACCGGCCGGCCATCTGCGCGAAACTGGTTCGCCGGCTGGAGCTGGCGGGCGGAGCGGAAGAAGAACAGCATTACCGTACGCTAATCGGCCTGCTCTTTGGCCGCTAACAGCCGGTCTGAAGTCAAGCTTCAGCATTGCACCGCAGACCTCATTTTATTGTGGATATTAAATCCGGCGCGGACTGCCCGGATGGAACATCTGCCAGCCTCGTAAGCGGCGGCCGGTAATGGATTGTGCCCCTTTACTGACACCCGGAAAGCGGTATGTACAGAAATAAAAGCGAAAAGATGATGGATATTGCTATTGGTGAGGCTGTGGCCGGATTGCTCAGCGAGAATGCGCCGGTGTCCGGCGTAACGCTGGCAGTCAGGCTGATGGAGATGGCAGCCGGCGAAACCCGCCCGGAACGGGCTGAAGCACTCCGGATGGCGCTGGATGAAGTCAATGCCGCATTGCCGGCGACGCGCCAGCTGTTGAATCCCGAACTGCTGTTCCTGACCGAAGACAGGCCGCCTCCGGGCACCCGTCGGCACTGAATACCAGCATTCTCCGTCATGTCACGGAGGCAGGAAGGAGCCTGCAGAGACGGATCGTCACTGGCGATCTCAACCTTGTTTATCCCGGACTATGGGTTATGCAACAGAACACGACAGAAAAAGAAATCTTGCGGGCGCTCAGTGAACGTGGCGACCAGGTGGCCCCTGAAACAGAAGTTATCTGTGTCGTACTCGAAAGCCTTAGGGCCCGGGGTGGACGCGTGCTGCGAAAAGACATCATCCTAGCCCTGATAGCGGAGCTGGAGAGTACTTCAGACGTAGTCAGGCTTGACGTCCTGCGCGGTGCGCTTGAGATCGTGGTGGGCTATCCGCACGACATTGATGATGAATAGTTAACCCTGCCACATTTGACGCCCGAGACGCTTCAACCGTCTGACAACAGCCTGCTCTGCAGGCTTTTTTTCATTTGGTGCCAAGATGCTCAGGCGAACGTAAGCCAGATCGTACCGGGCGAATGTTAAACGCACTGCTTCGTACCAAACCGAGCCGTGACGATGCCCCCTTCATCACAGACAGTGAGATCAGTGGATTCAGTCGCTGTGGTAGGCTGATGATGAACATAGATCGGCAGTGCAGCAGAATGAAGCCCGGCGGCGGAACGCCGGACTGTCTGTGTACAGTCAGGAGGTGCCTCCCCGCGCCACCTGACCCGGTGTCATCATAAGCCCTGTGAAAGAATTTTGCCTGAAATAATATTTTTGCAGCCGCCTCAGCCAGATAAACACTATTCCCGGACAGCGCGTCAGGCTTTCTCTTGCCAGATAAATTCCGCCCAACAATACTGTACACATAACCAGTATTATAGAGAGGAGGATTTATGCGCAATTTACATATAGCATTCACACGTTGCTACAGCCTTGCTAAGAGAGCACGGTTGTGAAACCAGCGGAATATGCACCCGGCCTGACGCTACTCTGGCTCCCCGTGTTCACACCGCGCATACGCGTACCACTTTATGCCGAGCCGTGTGCGGCGGGATTTCCCTCCCCCGCCACCGATTATGTCGAAAAAGAGCTGGATTTGAACGAGCTCTGCATCCGCCGGCGCGCCTACACGTTCTTCGTGCGCGCAAGCGGCAGCAGCATGGAGGGCCTTGGGCTTTATGACGGCGACGTCATGGTGATTGACCGGGCGGAGGAGGCGGCGCACGGTGATATTGTGATGGCTGAGGTGGAAGGTGAGTTTACGATTAAACGCCTGCAGCTGCTCGGCGTGGCCACCTGGGGGGGTTAAAAGCACGCGCGCGGCGGAGGTAACGATGCCGATGTTTGGCCTAGTGAACTCGTTTTACGCCAGTTGTGAAGTACTGTTTCGTCTGGGCCTGCGCGATAAACCAGTTGTGGTGCTGCCGAATAACGACGGCTGCGTGATCGTACGCAGCGCCGGTTATGTGGAATCGAAAATGAAATGACTCAGGCGATCAATTATTAATAACACATGAGTGAAAACTCAGATAAGCATTGTTTCCTGCATATCTGTGACATTTGTCTCAGCTGAAGCTTACTTGTAGTAGGGAACTGGCAATCCAATACGAACAACGTTCTTCCCAAACGGCCCCCTTTTGAAATATCCCGCATGCGGCGCTGAGGCTATAAGGGGGCTACAGGTGATTGCCATTATATGTATAGTCCCTTTAGGGAAGCTCACAAATACTATGGGTATTTAAACAGGAGGCGCTAGTGATTCAATTGCCATTCTCATAGCAAGATGTTCCTCTCCGGTAAGTTCCCTGAATCTGTCCGCTAGTTTGTTAATCTCCGCAACAAGAAGAGGGCGGCTTGTTTCTTCTCCCCTGGCTGCTTTCTGAATAGCCACCTGTCCAATTATCTGGCACGCATCATCGAAGTTTTGTTCCAGTAGTTGGCTCAATACTGACACACTCACCTCTCTTAGTAGGGCGGCACAAGGCCATAACATATTAGGGATTGAATTATTATGTGTAGAAATCCAATTAGAAAAATGAAAAGGTTATGAAAAATTGTGGCATTGTAAAAATTAGAGGGCTAAGCTGGAAGTGTTACGAAAGCCATCGCTTTTCTTATATTTTCCCTCGCCATCCTCCGAAGAGGGATTTTTTTTATAGATAAATTTTTTCACAGGATCACTGAAAGCGGCTAACAAAACTTTCACAAGGGCATCTTCTTTCCTCTTTTTCCTGCATTAGTATCACATGTATCCGGGCACTTTAAATGGGGCCATATAAAATGATTTAAGCAGGAAGTCGTCGGTAGACATTGCCTTGAAGGATAAGTTGCTGCAGTACGGACAGTGCGTTGAGCTCAGAGGCAGGTCAGGGCGTAAACTGCTGCAAACCATCAGATGGGTTAAAAATCTAAGTCGCCGGAATCAATAACCGCAATTATCAGAAAACAAACGCGGCATACCCTCTTCAGAATCGCCAGTATGTATCGCGGACAATTCCAAATAACATAGACGTTAGAAAGCTCGGCATTAAAATGGGCGCGCCGTTGTTTCAGATAAAGATGCAGGATTTTGCAGAATGCGCTCACGTCTTTAGCACTAATTGTGCGCTAAAGTGATATATGAGTATCCATGTGATGTCATGTATGAAAAAATGGTGCCGCGACCAAGGTATATTTAGTAAATGAAGGTTTTTTGATTTTCCTCTTTGGAATTAGAAAACGTCCCAATAAGAATTTTTGAGTAGGATCCGCGCGCATGAAAGGCATGCACCAGCGCCAGGTTTGGGCCAGGCTCTACTCGACTGTACCGTTAACGATGTTAGCGCTGTGGGCTAAAAGGATATTACTAGTTCAGAGCATAACGGGCACTGACAAAGGGCAGTTATGAACGCATTTAAAAATTGTTAACCCAACAGCCCGACGACGAACTTCGTGGGTATTTTTTCAAAATGAAAAAAGGCTGCAGCTTCACGGTGTGTTAACCGCGTTAAGGCACGCAGGACTAACGTAAAATAATTGAAGCTGCAGCCAAGTTGCTTAAATAAAATATGGTACTCGGAATGCAAATACGCTATAGCTGGTATCGTGCGGAGCAAACTGTACCTTTGTAAGGCTTGTAGTAGGAAATGTGCTCTATTTTTACAGAGACCGGCATTATAATTGCCGGTGTGCAAAGTAAAAGCGGTTCGCTACACTACACAGCGTATTAGATAAGCGTATGGGCTTGCATCTTTAATTTGGACCTTAACGCACTCTGCTTATGGGATTTCGCTCCGCGCCTTACTTTCCCGGGTGCTCACCAGTCTTAAATCATTTTTCCGATGAAATATTGGATAGGCTATACTTGTCACCACAAAACTGATAATCCAAGAAATATCCACACCGGGTATTAAATTCGCATAAGGTCCGGAAAAGAACGCATTCTCGACAAAGGGAATTTGCACAATAATTCCGGCGAAGTAGACCAGCAATGCCTGAGTATTCAGCAATCCATAACGTCCGCCGTCTGCACGAAATATCGCTTCAACGTCATACTTTTGCTTATTCACATAATAAAAATCCAGTAGATTAACCACAATCCACGGAATCAATACCGCAATCAATGCCAGAATCAAGTTAATAAAGAACGAAACAAAGTTCTGCGAGGCCGCCAGCGCGACTAACACGCTTCCCACTAATACCAGTGATGAGACCACTAAACGCACTGCGGCACCCGGCGTCCAGTGTGGACGGAACGTTTGCACAGCTGTAATGAGTGATAATACCGCGCCATACAGATTCATTGAGTTGTGGCAGATAATATTGACCAGGAACAGCACCATCAGAATAGGGCCGAGCCAGCCAGTGGCGTGGCGCACTGACATCATCGCATCACTTGTCGGTGCGATATTGACGGCCATCATGCCGAAGATAAAGGCCAGAATTGTACCGCCGCAGGCGCCTAAGTAAGTGGCTATAAACGGGCGTGCGATACCGACATTGGCGGGCAGATAGCGCGAGTAGTCAGAGGTATAGGGAGAGAAACTGATTTGCCATACCGCACCTATGCAGAAAGTGCCAAACCACCCTGCTGCACTCATGCTGCCGCGAGACCAAAAGTCTGCGGGTAAAGGTTGTGACACCATCAGCGCCAGGCCCAAAATCAGCGCCGCACCCATGATCCATGCACCGACTTTATTGATGCGATGGATAAAATGATAACCGACGATACCAATGGCGGTGGCAAGAATAGCGCCAACGACCGTGGCACTGCTTACCGGCATCGACGGAAAGACGTTGTTGATGACTTTACCGGATAGCGAAATATTCGAGATAAAGAACCCGAGATAAATCACCGTCGTAAAGCTAATCACCAGCAGCGAACCGTAGCGACCAAATTGCGCGCGGCTCTGCACCATTTGTGGAATGCCGACTTTGGGCCCTTGCGCAGAGGTTAACGCAAGGAAGATCCCGCCAAACAGATGACCGGCAATAATCGCGGTTAATGCGGAAATAACATTCAGATGAAACGTTTCGGTGGCAATCGCGCCGCTGACTACCGCCAACGGTGCAATGTTGGTACAGAACCACAAGGTAAATAAACTGTGCGATTTACCGTGGCGTTCCGATTCCGGGACATAATCCACTGACTTATTTTCTATAATTTGACTCTGACGTGGTTGTGTATTCACCATACCCTCCAATTCTCAAAATGGGATTGTTTTTTAATGTGGGTAAATCCTTCCTCGCGAAAAAAAGCCACAGCCATCCCGACGAATGGTTTTTCGTCTTCTTATTAAAGAATGGGCGGTAAGACTCCCGGTGCTATTTAATGCTTAACAACTGTACCTGTGACGGTCGTCATAAATAACGACGCTGAAAATTCCAACGTTATTTCTGGTAGAGTGCGCATTGATAAATGCAAACCAGATTCCCGCAGGTGCGCATGTCAGCGCACCTTAACCCATCAGCGCATAATAAAGGGATCGCTAATCGGCTCATCGCTGGTTCGCAGCCAGACAGTTTTCGTCGTGGTGTATTCCAGCGCCGCGTCAATGCCGCCTTCGCGACCAAAGCCGGACTTACCGTAGCCGCCAAATGGCGCCAGCGGTGAAACCACGCGATAAGTATTCAGCCACACCACGCCGCTGCGCAACTTACGCGTGACACGATGGGCGCGAGTCAGGTTCTGGGTGAATACGCCGGCGGCCAGGCCATATTCCGTGCCATTTGCCAGACGAATCGCTTCGGATTCATCTTTAAACGTAAGTACTGACAGCACCGGTCCAAATAATTCCTGCACCACGCTTTCTGCATTCGGTACGGCGCTGCAATCGAGAATGGTAGGCGGATAATAGAAACCAGGGCGATCAATCGGCTGATTGCCGATCACCAGACGCGCGCCCTGCTCGATGCTGCGACTCACTACCTGCTCGATATTGCTTTTCTGCCGCTCGGTACAAAGTGGGCCAAACTGGGTTTCCTGCTGCTGCGGGCAGCCAATCACAATCCCGCGCACTTTGCTGGTGAGCTTTTCAATAAAGGCATCTTTAATCTGCTCATCCACCAACAGACGCGATCCCGCCACACAGCTCTGTCCTGAGGCAGAGAAGATCGCCGCCACCTGCGCATTGGCTGCACTGTCTAAATCAGCATCAGCAAACACAATAAACGGGGATTTACCGCCTAATTCCAGGGAGGTACTGGCCAGGTTTTCCGCGCTGTTGCGAATGATGTGACGTGCCGTATCTGCGCCACCAGTAAAGGCAATGTGATCAATCAGCGGATGCTGTGTCAGCACCGTGCCACATCCTTCAGCAAATCCAGTGATCACGTTGATCACGCCAGCCGGGAAACCGGCCTCATGCACCAACTCCGCAAAGGCCAGTAGTGGCGTCGGGGCAACTTCTGCCGCTTTCACCACCACCGTACAACCGGCCGCGATGGTAGGCCCGATTTTCACCGCGGAGAGAAACAGCTGACTGTTCCAGGGAATAATGGCCGCAACCACCCCCACCGGTTCGCGTTTGATCCAGGTTTCCATATCGGCTTTGTCGATGCTGAGCGTGGCGCCGTCCATCTTGTCGGCCAGTCCGGCATAGAAGCGATAGTATTCCGCCACGTAGGCTATCTGCGCCTGAGTTTCACGGATGATTTTGCCGGTATCGAGCGTTTCCAGACGTGCCAACTTCGGCGCGTCGCGTTCAATCAAATCCGCCAGCTTCAACAGCAATTTGCCGCGCGCACCGGCGGTTAATCCACGCCACACGTCAGATTCAAAAGCACGAGCCGCCGCCTGGACCGCGCGGTCGGTTTGCTCGCTGCGCGCTTCGGCTATATTGGCCCACGGCTCAGCGGTGGCCGGGTTCAGCGAGGTAAAAGTCGCTGCGCCCGCGTCAAATAGGCCATCGATGTAGAGTTTGAAGGATTCCATGACGTCTCCGCTTAGTGAAATGCAGGTGCAACGTGTTGAATAAAGCGTTCCAGCGAGGCTTTTTTGCGCTCGAAGGTCATACCGCTGTCCAGCCACAATGCGTACTCATCGTAGCCCATCGCCTCATAGTTTTTCAGCCGCGCGATCACCTGGTCAGGATTACCGATCGCCAGGTTTTTTCGCATACCTTCCACGCTGTAATAGGTGTTCGCCGCGATCTCTTCTTCCGTCAGCGGCTTAATCAGGCCTTGCTCCACCGGGCGCTCATTCTTGAACCAGGCGCCGAAGTAGTTATAAAAACGATTGAGCTCAACAGCGGCTTGCTGCGCATCAGCCTCATCCTCGGCGACGAATCCATGCTGCAGCAGCATGATCTTCAGTGGCTGATCGGGTGCGTATTCACGGCAGGCATCTTTAAAGGTGGTGATCAGACGTGTGATCTCCTCTTCCCCCTGATGCAACGGCGTACACTGCACGTTGCAACCGTTCTTCACCGCAAACTCATGACTGTTCGGATCGCGGGCGGCGACCCAGATTGGCGGATGAGGCTGCTGTTTAGGCTGCGGCGATGACGTCGTAGACGGGAAATTCCAGAACTCACCCTTGTGTTCGTAATCCCCTTTCCACAACGCTTTCACTGCCGGAACCAGTTCACGCATACGCTGGCCCGCTTCCCAGGCATCCATTCCCGGCATCAGACGCTCGTATTCATAGGAGTACGCACCGCGTGCAATCCCGAGATCCAGACGCCCTTTGGTGATCAAGTCCGTCATTGCCGCTT
>NZ_VWXC01000040.1:0-15746 GCF_011752685.1 Candidatus Pantoea communis | reverse complement strand
AGCAGAGATGGTCAGACTGCCGGGACGACGGGAGCGCTCGTTCCCAAGGGTGGTGAAAGAGAGACCCTATAAATATCCGACAGCAAGAAGAAAAAATGCCAGTCAGGCTTAACTGACTGGCATTAGGAATTTATCCCGCCCTTTCTTTTAGCTTTTTACCGCGTAATTACATTGATACCAGGCTTTCTTTAATCCGGGCAGATGGCTGTCCTGTGCCGGCAGCGATTCCACTTTATCAAATCCACGCTGGTTACAATAATTCGCCAGATCGACTTCCATCGCATCTTTATTCAACGTTTGCGGGTCATAACGATATTGCACGGTATTTGAGCTTTTATCTTCATCGACACGTTCAAATCCACCGGGTTTGCTGACACTACAACCGGCCAGCATAAAAAGCGCGAGCGCGCTAATAAGCATTTTTTTCATTAGGGTGTCCTCTTCCAGGCGAAGCAGTCTAAATGCCTATGCCGCACGCATCTATAGGAAACTGGCGCGAAATAGTCATTTTTAAAAAGTTTTTACCAATCAAATCAATAAAACCAAACGGTTTTTCATATCACTTAACCGATGCCATGATGCTTTCAGACAGCACGAAGTCTGCACCACACCAGGTGACACGAGAAAAAAAACGGAAAGTGACCTTTATGCCCGCGCTGAGCGGGCTTTTTTTTACGCGTAAACCTAACCGGTAAGGCTGACCATCTTACGCAAAAGGTTGGCGGACTGTTTGGCAGGCAATGCGAGAATGCCGCTGTAAAGATCAATCGACATGGCACACATGGCGCTGCGATCAACAGCAGTATCAGCAGGCATGTTGAGTTGCTGAAGTTTATCACCCCACTTGCCGTAAAGTTTCTCCACGACGCTCTGCAAATCACGTTGTGCGCCCTGCTGATCGATCGGTCGCTCTTCGCCTGTGCTGTTTTTCAGGAGCATATCTAAAGCCAGGGCATCTCGCTGGTACAACGTCGGTGACAGCGCTTGTTGCAAATTGATGCCGCCATTTACCTGCGGGTAAAGGAAGCGGAAGCAGCGTTGTGGCTCCGGCTGCTGCAGTGCCTGCATCTCCTGCACTGACACACGCAAATAATTGAGCAGCGTCTCGTCATCTGCACGCGCCATACGCTGATTAACCAGATCCATCAGCCATCCACGTAACTCGCCCAGCGCCTGGTCAGCAGGCACGCCTTCCATACGCTTGTGCAGTAACTCGCGATTAAGCATTTGCCACAGCGCCGGCTCCTGTGTTTTGAGCTGACGATAGCCGGGTGCGAGGCTTAACTGATTTGCCACCTCGCTTTCCAGCGCCTGTCGCTCCTGACGTGGATGTAACCAGCTAAACCACAGCATGTTCGCCAGGATTAACGGCAGTAAAAACAGCACTAACCCCTGCCATAAGCGGAGTGCCGTGGTGCGGATCAGAACGATGATAATCACCGCCAGCAGCGCAAACGCCGCCAGCGTGATAGGTAAGAGGGAAAACATGGAGCGTGATTAATCCTTGCGAACGTCAATCAGAACCGGGCAGTTGGCGCGCTCAATCACAGCCGCACTCACCGAACCTTTAAGTAAGCGATTAAAAGGAGAAAGATGACGGCGACCGATGATGATCATGCTGGCCTTCAGTGCATTGGACTGCGCCACAATGGTTTCCGCGGCTTCACCAGCCAGAATCAAACCTTTGGCAGCCACACCGGTACGCAGTAGCGGGGCCAGCGCGTGACGCACCACCATTTCAGCGGTATTTTGTTCATCTTTTGCCGCGACGAAATCATCCGGATCTTCGCCCGCATCGATTTCGATCGGCTGATTGCAGGAGGAATAAGCGGGATCGACACAGCACAACACCGTGACCTGCGCCTGTTGCGCCAGCGCCTGTTCAATGGTTAACGCGATGACTTTTTCTGCCACCGGTGAATTATCAATGGCCATCAGCAAGGTTTTCATCAGTTGGTTATCCTTCCACAGCGGTCATTTTGCCAATTTCGCGAATCAGCGCCTCTTTGCATTTCATGATTTCATCACGATAACGCGCTTCCTGTTTATGAAAACGCGCCGTCGGCACCAGCAGCGAAATGGAGAAGCGACCGAATAGCGTGTCAATCGCCACCGCCATGGTGGAAATTCCTTCCAGTGTTTCGCCACGATCAATGGCCAGACCGCTGTTACGCACCTCAGCAATCAGCTCCAGCAGTTGTGGCAAAGTTTTCACCGTCATTTCGGTCAACTCTTTATACGCTTCGCCGACCATCACGCGCACATCTTCATCACTTTCCAGTGCCAGCAGTGCACGACCGCCTGAAGTGCTGTAGAGCGGGAGATTCAAACCAATGCGTGGCACCACGCGCAATTCCCGGGATGCCACCACATAGTGAACAATCGCTAACTGCGTGCCACTGGCGCGTGCCAGCGAAACGGTTTCGTTGATGTCGGCGGAGAGTTGTTCCAGAAACGGACGGACGATTTCGACCACATCACTGTGCACGCTGGAGATCAGCTTGAGCAGTGCCGGTCCCAGACGAAGCCCGCCCGCCCCGCTGCTGCGCACCAGTTGCGCGCTATCCAGCGCGGCGATAATACGCTGCACCGTTGAACGTGGCAGATCGACCACCTGCGCAATTTCGCCCAGACTCATGCCGCCCGGATGTTCACCCAGCGCATTCAGAATTTTTGCCGCACGCGCGATGACCTGAATGCCACCCGCTTTTTCATCCTCACGGCTTGAGGGAAGTTCAACCATTGTGCGTTCCTTTTTGGCCTGCCCTACTTTAGCGCGAATGACCGCACTTTTACACCCTGTATCACATTGCAATACATCATACCGAGATGTAAGATGCGACATGTATCACATAGCAATACACTGCATCAATAATAAAACGAGACACCTGTTATGAACGCCCAGCCTGTTGCGGCTCCGGCTCCCCATCCGTTTACCCTGCGCCTGGCGCTGGGATTGGTTGGCGTGCTGATTGCTGCGCTCACCTCCGGATTAAATGACCGCGTGACGGATATTGCGTTGGCGGATATCCGTGCCGCCATCGGCATTAGCTACGATCAAGGCAGTTGGATCATTTCCGCTTATCAGGCGGCAGAAGTGGCCGCGATGATGATCGCGCCGTGGTTTGCCGTGACCTTTTCCCTGCGTCGTTTTGCTCTGGCGGTTTCCGCTGGCTTTATGCTGTGCGGTTTGCTGCTGCCTTTAATGCCGAACGCCACACTGTTTATTGCGCTGCGCGTGATTCAGGGTCTGTTTGGCGGTGCATTGCCACCGTTACTGATGACCGTGGCACTGCGTTTTCTGCCGCCGCCGATCAAACTTTATGGCCTTGGCGCCTACGCGCTAACCGCCACCTTTGGACCCAATCTCGCCGCCACGCTTGCCGCTTTCTGGACCGATGAAGTGAGCTGGATGTTCGTGTTTTGGCAAGTTATCCCGTCAATGCTGATCGCCATGCTGTTGATTGGCTGGGGCTTACCTCAAGACCCGCTGCGCTTCGAGCGTTTTAAGCAGATAGACCTGTTCGGCATGCTGACCGGTTGCTCAGGCATGGCGCTGCTGATTCTGGCGCTGACGCAAGGGGAACGCCTTGACTGGCTCAGTTCACCGCTGTTTGCGGCGCTATTATTGAGCGCGCTGGCATTGCTGACTGTGTTCTTTATTAATGAATGGTTTCACCCGTTGCCGCTGTTCAAATTGCAGATGCTGCGCCGTCACAATCTCGCACACGGTTTGCTGGCGCTGGCGGGCGTGTTGATTCTGTCGCTTTCCGGATCCGCGCTGCCCTCCGCCTATCTTGGCCAGGTAGAAGGTTTTCGCACACTGCAATTCGCGCCGCTGGCGTTAACCATCGGCTTGCCGCAATTACTGATCGCCCCACTGGTGGCAGCACTGCTCAATATCCGCTGGATTGATTGCCGCTGGATGCTGACTGCTGGCGTGACGCTGCTGGTGATCTCCTGCCTGATGGGCATGAACATTACCAGTGACTGGGCGCGACAGAATTTCTGGGTCATCCAAATTTTGCAGGCTTTCGGTCAACCGATGGTGATTCTGCCGGTGTTGATGAGCGCCACCAGCGTGGTTGCGCCACCGGAAGGCCCATTTGCCTCCGCGATGTTCAATACGGTGCGCGGTTTCTCCAGCATTGCCGCCAGCACCCTGGTGGAATGGTTTATCAGCCACCGGGAACAGTTTCACTCCAGCGTGCTGGTGGGCAATGCCGCCAGTCGCCCCTGGCTGATGACCGCGCCCAGCAGCGCCCAATCCAGCAGCAGCTTTCCTTTATTACCGGATGGCAGCGCCAGTAGCGCAGAGAACCTGAGCGGTTTCGCGACACTGCTGAAGCATCAGGCGATGGTGCTCAGCCTGAGTGACTGCTACCAAATGCTGATTGGTTTCGCCGCCCTGCTTTTACTACTGACTGCCTGGTTGCCAAAACGTGTCTGGCCGCCACAAACCCTGATTCAACCTGTTACGACGACGTCGAGATAACTGATATGCAAGCTTTTGCCTTGAAAAGAACGGTGCTGTTGAGTGCCCTATTAATCGTGTTGCTGGCCATGGCCTTTTTTGTCTGGTCATCAATGACCGGCAACGATCATCGCACTGATGATGCCTATGTAAATGCGGATTACACCCTGGTGGCGCCGAAAGTGTCCGGCTATATCGCCAGTGTGAATGTGCAGGATAACCAGCGAGTGAAAGCGGGTGAACTGCTAGCCACGCTTGACGATCGCGATTACCGCGTGGCGCTGGAAACGGCGCAGGCGAATTTGCAGGTCAGCGATGCCAAACGCCTGAGCAGCCAGGCTCAACTGGAGCAGCAGCAATCAACCATTGATGAAGCCAAAGCGACCCTGGCGGCGAGCCAGGCGTCTGCGCAATACGCAGGACAGAGTGCGGCGCGTTATAACCAGCTGTATAAAAGCGGCACCATTGCCGCAGATGAGCAGCAGAAAGCCAGTTCAACCCAACGTTCAGCGTCTGCTGCTGTGCGGCAGAGTGAAGCTGCACTGGCTGCATCGATGAAACAGGTTGGCGTGTTACAAGCGGCCGTGCGTCAGGCAGAGGCCGATGTGACAGCAGCGCAGGCCAGCGTGGATCAGGCGAAGCTGAATCTATCTTATACGCGGATTGTGGCACCGGTAGACGGTATGGTGGGTCAGCGTTCGGTGCGATTGGGCGCTTACGTTAGCGCCGGAACGCGTTTGCTGGCGGTGGTGCCCTTGCAGCAAACCTATATCACCGCCAACTATCTTGAAACTCAGCTGGCCGATGTGCAGCCGGGACAGAGAGCGGTGGTGAGAGTCGATGCGCTGCCTGGCAAGACCTTTACCGGTCATGTTGACAGCATTGCACCGGCGACGGGCGCGACCTTCTCCGCCATTTCACCGGACAATGCCACCGGTAATTACACCAAGGTGGTGCAGCGTTTACCGGTGAAAATTGTGCTGGATGCCAACCAACCCGATTTGGCACAACTGCGTGTGGGCATGTCCGCGATACCGGAAATTGACGCCCGATGAAAATGTGAGCAATCTCTCAGAACTGGCCTATTTATTTTCGGATCGATTGCGCGTAAATTAGCGCTCGATCCTGTTCTGAGTTCGCTTGGAACCACCTGAGAAGAAAGCGTGCAGCGGTTATGAACTTCACCTTTCTCTTATTCTGTTCGGGTTACGCTGGAGTGGGATCACCAGCATGGTAATCGCTCAGAGGAGTCGTTTTGTGAGATATGCTTTGATGGGAGTTTCTTTCTTCCTGTTAATCTGGGTAGGCACCTTCGTGCTGATGCTCAAATAAATCCTGCCAGGCGGGGCGACCAAAGTCGCCCTTCTTAGTTTTACTCTTCTTCTTCCAGCGCTTTTACCGTTCCCGGCAATATACCATCCGCACGGAACATGGCTTTGATGCCACGTACCGCCTGACGAATACGATCGCTGTTTTCAATCAGAGCAAATCGCACATGGGTATCACCGTAGTCACCAAAGCCGATGCCCGGTGAGACGCACACTTTGGCTTCCTGCAGCAGCAGTTTAGCGAACTCCAGCGAACCGAGATGCGCATAGTGATCGGGAATTTTCGCCCAGACATACATTGAGGCTTTTGGCAGATCGACCATCCAGCCCGCTTCATGCAGCCCTTTCACCAGCACATCGCGACGGCGTTTATACTGCTCGGCGATATCACGCACGCATTGCTGATCGCCTTCGAGTGCGGCAATCGCCGCGACCTGCAGCGGGGTGAAGGTGCCGTAATCGTGGTAGCTTTTGATACGCGCCAGCGCGGATACCAATTCTTTGTTACCCACCATAAAGCCGATACGCCAGCCTGCCATGTTGTAGCTTTTCGACAGGGTGAAGAATTCCACCGCTACGTCGCGCGCCCCCGGCACCTGCATAATCGACGGCGCTTTCCAGCCATCATAGGTGATGTCGGCGTAAGCCAGATCGTGGATGACCAGCACGTTGTACTGTTTCGCCAGCGCAATTACACGTTCGAAGAAGTCGAGTTCGACGCACTGTGAAGTGGGATTCGAAGGGAAGCCGAGGATCATCATCTTCGGTTTCGGATAACTTTCGCGGATGGCGCGTTCAAGCTCGTTGAAGAAGTCAACGCCTGCCACCAAGGGGACGGAACGCACTTGCGCACCGGCGATCACCGCGCCGTAGATGTGAATCGGGTAGCTCGGATTGGGCACCAGGACGGTGTCGCCATGGTCGAGCGTCGCCAGCATCAGGTGCGCCAGCCCTTCTTTGGAACCGATGGTGACAATGGCTTCTGATTCGGGATCGATCTCCACCTGATAGCGATCTGCGTACCAGCGCGAGATGGCGCGACGCAGGCGAGGAATACCTTTCGAGGTGGAGTAACCGTGCGTGTCTTCGCGCTGCGCTACCTGACAGAGTTTTTCCACGATGTGTGGCGGCGTGGGTCCATCCGGGTTCCCCATTGAGAAATCGATGATGTCTTCGCCGCGCCGACGCGCAGCCATCTTCAATTCAGCGGTGATGTTAAATACATACGGGGGAAGGCGTTCAATACGCGAGAAACGACGGGGTGTGCTGTTATCAGCCATGATGTCCTCTGGTTTACGTAGGCGCCCGGACCGTCCGAGCGACGCTGGTCACTGCGGTGACCGAGGTAAGAACATAACGCGCTGATAACAGAATTGTCGAGAGCAACAGAATATTTTTTTAATGTTGCGGATTCAGGCGACCCAGCACCCAATCGTTTACCCATTGGTCGTTTAGCAGATAATTATCCCGAAGGGTGCCCTCAAGTGTGAAACCATTCTTTTCCAGAATGCGTCGGGACGGCCAATTCCCCTCTATGACCAGCGCTTTGAGTTTATGAAATTCTGCCTGTAGCAAGAAGTCGCACAGTGCCTTGAGCGCTTCACTGCCATAGCCGTTTCCGGTGAAGCGATGGCAGAGCATGTAGCCGACCTCAGCTTGCCGATAAGGCTGCCATTCGGCACTGCATCCAAACAGGCCGATCGGTTCATTGGTTTCGCGCAGGCGTGCCACCAGGCACAGCATGTGGAAGCTGGTGACTTGCCAGGGCGCGAGGCGTTCGGTGAAGCGCTGCCGTATGTCGTTTTCGTCAGGGATTTCACTGACCCAGGTCATGGTGTCGGGATCTTCGTGTACGACTTTGAAGATTTGCCAGTCTTCGGGTTGTAAGCGTGTCAGGGACAAGCGAGGGGTAAGAAGTTGCATTGCTGCGCTCCGCGAAATAACTCATGGCAACATAGCAAACCGCGTGATTTACAACCAGCGTTCTGCGTAGGGATAACTAATCCTCTTTTTGTTACTCAAGTTTTCCTCTTTTTGGGGAGTGTGGGGGATTTTAGGAGTTGGGAGTTGGGAGTTGGGAGTTGAGTTTATAGTCGCTGTTGGTTGGGTGCCAGGCCAGAACGGGCCAGCCCGATCGCAAAGACAACACGCATCCCTGCAGATCGGCTGGGCCATCCATGGCCCAGACGCTTTGCTCTTCGGGCTGGCCCGTTCTGGCCTTGAGCTGAATGCGTTGCTGTTTGAAAAACCGTACAGAGCTTTCTGGAGAAATTGATAGGCCATTGGAGGCTCTTTGATCTTCGGGCTTACCCGCTCAGGCCTTGAGCTGAATGCGTTGCTGTTTGAAAAACCGTACAGAGCTTTCTGGAGAAATTGGTAGGCCATTAGAGGCTCTTGGATCTTCGGGCTGGCCCGTTCTGGCCTTGAGCTGGATGCGTTGCTGTTTGAAAAACCGTACAGAGCTTTCTGGAGAAATTGGTAGGCCATTGGAGGCTCTTTGATCTTTGGGCTTGCCCTTTCTGGCCTTGAGCTAATGCGTTGCTGTTTTTAAAACCGCGTGGAGGATGCTGGAGAATTTGGCAGGAAAATTGATCTAAACCATGAGAAGCGTTTTGCGGGTGTCGCGGCGCTGGCAGATCTTGATCACATTTTTTATCATACCCTCACCCTGGTTCACTCCGAGAGATGCCCTTGCCTTCCCACTTCGACATGCTGCTGGCGGTATTTGACCGCGCTGCGCTGATGCTGATTTGTCTGTTCTTCCTTACCCGCACGCGGGTATTCCGTCAGCTGCTGCAGAAAGATGAGCATTCGATCAAAGAGAAAGTGGTGGTGACGGCGATTTTCTCGCTGTTTGCGTTGTTCAGTACCTGGTCGGGCATTAACGTCGATGGCTCGCTGCTCAACGTGCGTGTGATTGCGGTGATGTCCGGCGGCATTCTGTTTGGCCCGTGGGTTGGTATAGCCACCGGGGTGATCGCGGGCATCCATCGTTATCTGATCGATATGGATGGCGTCACGGCCGTGCCTTGCCTGATTACCAGCATCGTTGCCGGTGTCGCTTCTGGGTTTATCAATCGTCGCGTGAGCAAAGAGCAGCGCTGGCGCGCCGGTATTCTTGGCGGCATGCTGTGCGAAACCCTCACCATGTTGCTGATTGTGCTGTGGGCTCGACCGATGGCGCTGGGCTTTTCGATTGTTTCTGAGATCGCGTTACCGATGATTCTCGGCGCATCGAGCATTGGCTTGATTGTACTGTTAGTGCAAAGCGTGGAAGGTGAAAAAGAAGCGATAGCAGCGCGCCAGGCCAAGCTGGCACTGGAGATAGCCAATAAAACGTTGCCGCTGTTTCGTCAGGTGAATAGCCAATCGTTGCGTCAGGTGTGCGATATCATTCGCAGCGATATTCATGCCGATGCCGTGGCCATCACCAATACCCAACAGATTCTTGCCTACGTCGGTTACGGTGAGCATAACTATCACAACGGGGATGATGGCATCAGCCCTACCACGGCGCAGTCGATTGCGAGCGGCAAAATCATCATCAAGAATAATGATGAGGCGCATCGCACCAAAGATATTCACTCGATGCTGGTTATTCCCCTTTGGGAAAAAGGGGAAGTCACAGGCACGCTAAAAATCTATTATCGCCGTGCACATCGCATTACCGGATCGCTAAAAGAGATGGCCATTGGTTTGTCGCAAATTATCTCCACCCAGCTGGAGGTATCGCGCGCGGAGCAGCTACGTGAGATGGCGAACAAAGCGGAACTACGCGCGTTGCAGAGCAAAATTAACCCGCACTTCCTGTTTAACGCGCTGAATGCTATCTCCTCTTCCATTCGTCTCAATCCAGATACGGCACGTCAGTTGGTGATCAATCTGTCGCGCTATTTGCGTTACAACCTTGAGCTGAACGATGACGAGCTGATCGATATTAAAAAAGAGTTGTGGCAGGTGAAGGATTACATCGCGATTGAACAGGCGCGCTTTGGCGATAAGCTGTCGATGATTTATGACATTGATGAAGATCTGCACTTCACGCTGCCCAGTTTGCTGATTCAGCCTCTGGTGGAAAATGCCATTGTGCACGGGATTCAGCCCTGCCGTGGCAAAGGGGTGGTGACCTTGAGTGTGAAAGACCTCGGTGATTATGTGCGCGTTGCGGTGCGCGATACGGGCGCGGGTATCAGTGAAGAGGTGATTGGCCGGGTGGCACGCGATGAGATGCCGGGTAACAAAATCGGGCTGCTTAATGTGCATCATCGGGTGAAGCTGCTTTCTGGCCGGGGTCTGAGCATCACGCGTCATCATCCGGGAACGGAAATCGCCTTCACTCTGAGCAAAAACGGTCAGCGTCTGGCTGCACCGTTGAGCCATATCACGGAACCCAGCGCGTGAAAGCCATTATCGTCGAAGACGAGTTCCTTGCTCAGCAAGAGTTGAGCTGGATGATCCAGCAGCACAGTCAGATCACTATCGAAGCCTGTTTTGATGATGGGCTGGAAGTGCTGAAGTATCTGCAAAACCATCGCGTCGATGTCATTTTCCTCGACATCAACATTCCTTCGCTGGATGGCATGCTGCTGGCCCAAAACATTAGCCAATTTGCGCATAAGCCGTTGATAGTGTTTATCACCGCATGGAAAGAGCATGCGGTGGATGCGTTTGAGCTGGATGCGTTTGACTACATCCTTAAGCCCTATCATGAGTCGCGTATTATCACCATGCTGAACAAGCTGGAGGCCAGTGCACAGCAGCACCTCGCACAGCCATCCACTCAGCAAAGCGCGCCGCAAACCGTTAATCTGGTGAAAGATGAGCGCATTATCGTGACAGATATCAACGATATCTATTATGTTGAAGCGCACGAAAAACTGACGTTTGTTTATACCCGCCGCGAAGCGTACGTGATGTCGATGGCGATCAGTGAATTTTGCAGTCGCCTGCCGGAACCGCTCTTTTTCCGCTGTCATCGATCGTACTGCGTCAACCTCAGCAAAATCCGCGAGATCGAGCCGTGGTTTAACAATACCTATCTGGTGAAGTTACGCGATCTGGATGCGCAAGTGCCGGTGAGCCGCAGCAAGGTGAAGGCGTTTCGCCAGTTGATGAGGTTGTAAAGCGAGCAGCAGGACGCTGCTCGCCGGAACAGATTACAGCACGCGACCCAGCGTTTGGCGCAAATGTGCACCCGCGCCCAGCAGGCCTGGCTGATCGTGGGTGATCATATACACCGGGATATCGACCAGATAATCACGGAAGCGGCCTTTGTCTTCAAACGCGGCGCGGAAGCCGGAGGCTTTGAAGAAGTCGAGGAAGCGCGGCACAATTCCCCCCGCAATGTACACGCCACCAAAGGTGCCGAGATTGAGTGCCAGGTTGCCACCGAAACGCCCCATGATCACGCAAAACAGCGACAGCGCCCGACGACAATCAATGCAGCTATCTTGTAATGCACGCTCGGTGACATCTTTCGGCTTGAGGTTTTCAGGCTCACGGCTATCAGATTTGACGATGGCGCGATAGAGATTCACCAGACCGGAGCCTGACAGCACGCGCTCCGCCGACACGTGACCCAGTTCCGCACGCAGCACTTCGAGAATTTCACCCTCTTCTTCGCTGTTCGGGGCGAAGTCAACGTGACCGCCCTCGCCCGGCAGGCTGATCCAGCGCTTATCCACGTGCACCAGATGGCTCACGCCCAATCCGGTGCCGGCACCGTAAATGGCAATCGGCTTGCCTTCTACCGGCGCTTTGCCGCCAAACTGAATCACTTGATCGTCGGTCAGCATCGGGATGGCCATCGACACGGCGGTGAAATCATTGATGATTTCCAGGCTGTCGAATGCCAGGTGTTCTTTCATCTCGCGCGTTGAGAATGCCCAATCGTGATTGGTCATCTCGACCCAATCGCCGGTGATTGGACAGGCAATTGCGATACAGGCATGCTTAATGTCCAGCTTTTGTTCGTCGAGATAAGCACGAATCACCGCTTCGAGATTGTCGTAGTCTGATGTTGAGAATGTTTTGGCCTGGGAGATGGCACCGGTTTCCACCTCACACAGGGCGAGACGGGCGTTGGTACCGCCCACATCGCCGACCAGGGCGTATTTTGTCATTCTTCTGCTGCTCCGCTTGGGTCATAAACAATTGCAGGACACTATATAAGAGCCTGCCAATAAAACAATAACGCCCACCAGCACGATGGGCGTAAACACTTCGGGTGCGTGCCACAGCCTGACAATCAGCGGCTTCACTGTATAGAGGCAACTTTCCGAAACTGCGGGCTTATCACGTCAGGCGTTATCGACGCAGCCTCACAGAAAACGGACGATGCGGAGAAACCGAAGCGTAACGAGTGTACGTGAGGATTTCAGGCACCGCCTGGTCTAAAACGACAAAGCCTAAGCCGGATAGTGGCTAGCCGCCGTTACGCTGGTGCAGAGCTGCAGTGACTTTACGCAACAGCGGCGGCAGATCTTGTTTTTCCATCACCACTTCCACCAGCGTCAGGCGACGCTGACGCATTAATTGCTCCATCACCGCCGTTAACTGCACCGTTTCGCTCACTCGCCAGCTTTGTGCCGCACACTCTACGCTCATCGCATGTGGCAGCGCAGTCCAGTTCCATTGTGCGATGTCGTTGTAACGCTGTTCAGCGCCGTGAATCGCCCGCTCAACCGTGTAACCGTCGTTATTGATCAGGAAAATAATCGGCTGTTGCCCGTCACGCTGCATGGAACCCAGCTCCTGGATCGTCAGCTGCGCTGAACCGTCACCGATAATCAAAATAACGCGTCGGTCAGGTTGTGCCGTTTGTGCACCAAAGGTCGCCGGTAGAGTATAGCCAATCGAGCCCCATAGCGGTTGCACCAGCAATTCTGCGCCCGGTGGTAAACGCAGCGCGGCTGCACCAAAGGCGGCCGTGCCCTGATCGGCCAGGATGATATCACCCGGCAGCAGGAAGCGCTGCATCGCCTGCCAGAATGCGCGCTGACTGATTACCGCATCATCGTTTTGCTCAATTTCTTCGCAAGATGCAGTGTCGGCCAGTGCCCAATGTACGCAGTGGCGTTGATAAACGGGCAATAATGCGGCGAGGGCTTGCGCCATGCTAAGCGGCGCAAAGCATTCTCCGCCCACCGTGGCGTGAAACGGTTGCAGGTCGATAACGCGCTCTGCGGGTAACTGCTGGGTGAAACCGGCTGTCAGGGTATCGGTAAACCGCACGCCGACGCACAGCGTGACATCCGTCCCTTCAATGGCCCGGCGCACCGCATCGCTGCTGCCTTCGGCAGCGTAGGTACCCACATAGCCGGGCTGCTGTTCATCGAGCACGCCTTTGCCCATCAGTAATGTAGCGGCGGGAATGGCGCGTAGTTGGCGGAGTGCAAACAGCGGTGATTGCAATTGCCAACGCGAAGCGAGGAAATCGGCCAGTAACGCCACGCGCTGTGCAGGAGCCAGTAAGCGTTTAGCGGCGGCAGCAAAAGCTGTCGCAACGGCGGTGTCCTGATGGACAGGCGCAACGGGCTGAGGATCAGGCACCGTAATCTCCGTCGCCGCGACATCCACCGCCAGCAGCAGATAGCCGGGCCGGTGCTGGTTAAGCGCTTCCGATATCACACGGTCAATTTCTTCAACCGCATTATCCGCAGTCAGCACCGCGCTGGCGGTACTTACCTCTTGTGCCATGCGCAGGAAATGATGGAAGTCGCCATCCCCCAGTGAATGATGTACACAGTCACCTTGCTGCTGCGCACGACTGGCTGGCGCGCCAACAATATGAATCACCGGGACATATTCGGCATAGCTGCCCGCAATCCCATTAATCGCACTCAGTTCACCCACGCCAAACGTGGTGAGTAGTGCAGCAGCACCGTTGCAACGACCGTAGCCATCCGCCGCGTAGGCGGCATTGAGTTCATTGGCGCAGCCAACCCACGCAATTTCGGGGTGGGCGATAACGCTGTCGAGAAATTGCAGATTGTAATCACCCGGCACACCGAACAGATGACGGATGCCAGCTTGCTGTAAACGGTGCAGTAAATAGTCGCCAACGTTGAGGGTTTTCATCGACAGCTCCTTCTTAAGGGGATGATCGAAGTATCAGCGATGTGGCTGAATTGGCGAGATTATCACCATCAGCGCATGGTGATTTGTGGCAAGCAATCGTTACGACGACAGAAAATTCTGTAAGTTGCGATCTTCGGCGCGTTTCGGCTTAGTGTAAACGCATACACTGCTATGCTGATGTCACTTTCTCCCTTTTTGAGACAGGAACGCTGCATGTCTGTATTTCCTCATCCCGACCGCTATCAACAGATGCAATATCGTCGCAGTGGCCGTACTGGCCTGAAATTACCGGCCATTTCGCTGGGTTTATGGCACAACTTTGGCGACAGCACGCGCGTCGATAATAGCCGTGAACTCCTGCGCCACGCCTTTGACCGTGGCATCACGCACTTCGACCTTGCCAACAACTACGGCCCCCCGCCGGGTTCTGCGGAGTCCAATTTTGGTCGCATTCTGCGCGAAGATTTTGCCGGGCTGCGCGATGAGCTGGTGATCTCCACCAAAGCCGGATACACCATGTGGGACGGCCCTTACGGCGACTGGGGTTCGCGCAAGTATCTGATTTCAAGTCTGGATCAGAGCCTGAAACGCATGGGGCTGGAGTATGTCGATATCTTTTATCATCACCGTCCCGATCCGGAAACGCCGCTGGAAGAGACCATGCGCGCGCTCGATCAGGTGGTGCGTCAGGGCAAAGCGCTGTATGCCGCCATTTCCAATTACCCGGCAGATAAAGCAACCGAAGCGATTGCCATTCTGCGCGATCTGGGCACGCCTTGCCTGATTCATCAGCCGAAATACTCCATGTTCGAACGTGCACCGGAAGAGCAAGGTCTACTGGATGTGCTGGGTGATAATGGCGTCGGCTGCATCGCCTTCTCTCCGCTAGCGGGTGGTGTGCTGACCGATCGCTATCTGCAAGGCATCCCTGAGGATTCCCGTGCCGCCAGCGGCAGTAAATTCCTTAATGAGAGCCAGTTGACGCAAGAGAAGATGGAAAAAGTGCGTAAACTGCAGGCGATCGCCCAGCAGCGTGGACAGAAGCTGGCGCAAATGGCGCTGAGCTGGGTGCTGCGTGATGCACGCGTGACGTCGGTGCTGATTGGTGCAAGTAAAACTGCGCAAATTGATGATGCCGTTGAGATGCTAAGCCAGCCCGAGCTGACATCTGAAGAGATCGAAGCGATTCATAACATATTAGTGTAAACGCTTACCTACCCGGCTCAGGCCGGGTATTTTCCGCAGCAGAAAATTCTCAATTCAGATTTCCCGCAACGTTTTCAGACTCACTCTCAAGGCAACACTGGACCGATGTGGCACACTAGCGCAACGGTGGCAGTGATAAGCCACTGAAAAGGAGAAGTTATGAAACGTGCAATTTTGTTTGCCGCCTTGCTGGCAACACTTTCACCCCTGGCAATGCACACAGCAGAAGCCAACAGTGCCACCCTGACGCTGGCTCCGGGTGTCACGCTGCATCTCGGCGATCGCGACCGTCGAGGTTACTATTGGGATGGTGGCCGCTGGCGTGAGCCGCGTTGGTGGAATGATCGTTATCGCTACAGCGATCACCGCTGGTGGCGTCATGAAGAGTGGCGTCGCCATCAGGCTTACAAACGTGAGCGTGAACGCCGCTGGCATGAGCGGGAACGCCGTGAGCATTGGCGCCATGACCATCGTCATGATGACAGGCATGATCACCACCACCATTAATACAAAAATCCCGGCCTGATAGCCGTAATGCCGATCAGTTAAGGATCAGTTGAACGATCCAGTGGCTGTGTAAGAATCCGGAAACGCTTCGTTTCCGGATTTTTTTATGCAGCTCAGTCAGGCCCTTGATATCGTCTCTCGTTACGATTCTC